>CAZFFN010000097.1:0-2691 GCA_964518165.1 uncultured Thermoplasmatales archaeon | reverse complement strand
AATTTGTCTACTTTGTTTAGAAAGTCTTCTCCGTCTTCTGCGGTTTGTGTTTCGTATCCTTCTTTTTTTAGTAGTAGTTCTATCATTTCTCTTAGGTCTTTTTCATCATCTACTACCATTACTTTTGTCATTTTTTCCCATCCTTTTTTTTGTTTTGCATCCTATTTTTTTAAAAATATATTAAATTACGCAAACATTACAATATATGTATTCTTCATTATATAAATTTTGGGAAAAATAATTACATTTTTTGTATTTAAAAGGCTTTTTTTATAGAGTAAAGCAGACTGTCTATCTCAAAAGGTTTTTTGACATAATCTACTACGTTTCCCATCTCATAAATTTCTTGTTTTTCTTTGCCTGAAAAACGTATCACTGTTAAAAGAATGATTTTTGTTTTAGGATTTTTTTCTTTTAATATCTTAAGTATTTCTCTTGTCTTAAGCCCGGGCATCATAACATCAAGTGTTACCAGGTCTGGCTGAAAATCTTCTACTTTGTTTAATAAATCCTGGCCGTCTTCTGCGGTTTGTGTTTCATATCCTTCTTTTTTTAAAAGAATCCCTATCATTTCTCGTAGATCTCTTTCATCATCTACTACCATTACTCTTGCTATACTCTCTCCCCCGGAAACATACTAAAAATCAAATCTAGTCTTAATAATATTTTCTATATTAATTATTCCTTGAGAGTATATCTATTTCATCGAACCTGTTTTTCAACGTTTTGTACAGCTTTTATTTGATAGATAACTATACATGATGGCAAATACTAACAGGTTTATTGAAAACTGAGTTATTATTGTTGCTTTCCCTGTAAGCATAATATGCTTATCTCTACTTTTCTTGACATAATAATTTTGTTTTAACTTGAGGTAAATTTGTCAATAAAAATAATATTTCTAAAAAGTATTTTTGGTGTAATTAGTTGATGATTATGTTTGTTTTTAGTTTTTATTATCATTCAGGTATTGTTTCCAATAACCATTTCCAAACAGGTTTTATGATTATTTTATTGCCTTCTATTATTTTTTCATCTTCTTGGTCATAGGTTAAAATGAGTCCTGTTTTTTGTTTGAAGAATTTCATTGCAGATAATAATCCTTCTATTTCTCGTTTTTTATTTGTTTCATTTAATTCCCATGTTACTTGTATAATTGAAATTATCTTTTTGTTTTTCAAAGCAATAAAATCACATTCTTGTTTTTCTGAAAAATAAAAAATGTTGGTATGTTGTTTGTTAATAGTGTTAAAAACCATATTTTCAAGAAGCCAACCTTTATCTTTGGTAAGTCTTGTTGATAATATTTGAAGAAAACCATTATCAATGATATAGAGTTTTTTATCATTAATTAATTGTTTTTTTATGCTGTATTCAAATTTATTTATTGTTTTAGCAAAAAAAGTTTCTTCGAGATATGAAATATATTTTTTTACTGTGTTTACACTACCTATTTCACTTATCTTTTTTATAGAGTTGTAGCTAAATTTATTTGAAAAATTACTCACCATGTATTGATACATTTCTCTTATCGATGAGATGTTGTCGACTTTATATCTTACAATGATGTCTTTTAGTAGGATATCTTCATATGTTCTCATAAGTATCTCAACATCATCAAATTGTAAATATTCAGGCATCCCTCCTTTTTCAAGATATTTTTCAAATAATTTTTTAATCTTTACCCGTGTTTCTGTAAGATATATTGATTTTTTTTCAAATTTGAATTTTTTAAGTTTTAAAAACTCTAAAAACGAAAAAGGACTCACTTCAATATCAACATGTCTTCCTGTGAGCTTTGTCCCAAGTTCTTTACTTAATAGATTTGCATTAGATCCTGTGATATAAAATTTAAATCCGTTGTCATAAAATCTTCTTACAAATATCTCAAAATTATTTATATTCTGAATTTCATCTATAAAAAAGGTTTTACATTCACCATAGAGCTCAACAAGTATCTCATATATTTCGTTAAAATTACTTGCATCAAAGTTAAAAAACCGCTCATCTTCAAAATTAATATAATAAAAATCTTTGTTAGGGTAGTATCTTTCAATAATCTGCTTTAAAATTGTTGATTTGCCGCATCTTCTTACACCAGTTATTACTATTATGTGAGGCAGTTTCTTTTTTTCTTTTATTTCTTTTAAAACACTTCTTTCAATACCAAAATCTTTCTTTAAAATGTTTTCTCTTTGTGATATAATTATTTGTTTTATTTGTTCTTTTGAAAGCATTAAATACACATATATATCAGACTGTTTATAAATGTTTTCATTAACATTGCATAAAAATACAATATTTTATTCATTTACATTGAAAACATATAATTGAGAGGCAGGGATATTAGTTAATATATGTATTAAAAAGAAAATATGGTTATGTTATATTTAACATTCAAAAAATAATTTTTTTCAATCTCTCCAGTTGATTCTCCCTTTTAAAATTTCAACCTTAAGAATTAAATCTGAATATATCTTTGGTAAATTCTGCATCATACCTAGCTTATTATCATACAGGGGAATAAATGTATCCTGCATGGCATTCAATGAATTAGACTTCACAAAATTTAAAAACTTGTAAAGACTACTCATCTCTGAATCAGTTGGTCTTGAAAAATTGATAAACTGAGAAAGAGAATCAATTAATACTATGTCTGGGTTACATTTGCTTATGCCAAATGTTACAATC
>CAZFFN010000096.1:0-16015 GCA_964518165.1 uncultured Thermoplasmatales archaeon | reverse complement strand
AAAAACGTGAGTGGACAGCATAAGGAGACGGAAGAGTTTGCAAAAATAGCTCAACTCTCCCCCCAGTTTTCTCCCGTTGAGCGGGTATGGGCCCGGCAGGATAGAGCCCAGTTTCTCGGAGGGAAAATTGAGATTGTAGCGAGTTTTAAGCACTATCTCGAATATTGTATTAACTCATTGACTAAACCCTTTTCTTATTTTTTTCTTTTTTTGGACAAAAATTTTTTGGTGGTGATGCCCGATCGATACTGACTTTTTTCAACAGAGAGTAAATTTTGCAATTGTAATCAACTGTAACTTTTGTGATATTGAAGGTTTAAAAAAATTTCTATCCGATAAAGATTTTAAAGTGATCTACCAGAAGACCTCGCTGGGTAAACTAATCATCAAAAGTGATAGGGAGGAGTGCGCTCTTGAGTAAGTCCTATTTTTTGATTATCAGGGCTAAAAGTTTAACATTTTTCGAAAAAAATACGCTATTTGAATTTCTTGAAAAAAATGCGTTTAAGATTTTATACATCCGCATAAAACCTGCAAAAAAACTGGAGCGATACTTTTGATGTTAAGATAAAAAGATTGAGGTTAGATAAGAAATGGAAAAAAGAAATGAGAAAATTGGAACTAGTTTCACTTTTGCAGTGGTTGTAAGAGGAGAGCTTGAGGATATAAACAAGCTCATTGATTTTTTGAAAGCAAGTAATCTTGTTATTGCACATCAACAGATAGGGCAACAAAAAATGTACATAAAAAAGGAGAGAGATAACAATGGCTACTAAAAAAACAAAACTTACAAAGAAACAGATTGAACATGTAAAAGCAGAGATGGATGACGCAGTAAAATTTATGAAAGGTGAAAAAACAGAAGTGCCAAAAAAATCAGAAATACAAAACATACTTGAAAATGAAAAACAACTATTGCAGGAGTTATCAGAGAAACCACTTGCAAATATTTTATCAATACTTATAAAGAAACATACTGGCACAGAGAAGGAATTGAAATCAGCTCTTACAGGATTTCTATATATTTTAAGAACAATATCTAAAAAAGATGGGAGTGGACTTTTAAAAGTAATTGGATCAAGCTCTGCAGGAAAAACAAATCTTGCTAAAACACTGCTCTCATGTTTTCCAGATGAATGGATAAAAGAAGTTGGAGAGATATCAGAAAATGCAATAAAATATATTAAATGGAAAAATGAAAAAATACTGTATATAAAAGAGGCAAGTGGTGCTGAAAAATCAACTGAATCATTAAAGCTGATGGATGCAGGAGATGGAGGTTTTACTGCATGTGTAACAAGAGGCAATCCAAGTGAAGGGTTTTATACACAAGAGATACAAATACCTGTAAAATTCATAATAACAACAAGAGCAGAAGGAATATTTGATCCACAACTTGAAAACCGTATGTTTAGCCTTTCAATAGATGAAAGCCCTGAGCAAACTTTCAATGTTTTACTGCATAGATGCAAAGATTTTGCAGGGCATGTAAAAGATGCAGATTTTGGAATTGTTAAAAAATTCATATCAGAACTAAAACCTTTTGATGAAATCAAAGTACCCTATTCTTATGAGTTTTTAAATATACTTGAACAGAAAAAAATCAGAGTTAGAAGAGATATAGATAAGATACTTTCATTATGTCAAACAAGTGCTTTTATCAATCAAAAGAACAGACCTATCTTTGAAGAAAATGGGAGAAAGATTCTTTTTGCCACCCCTGAAGATGTTTATAATGTGTTTGTGTTAAGTTTTTCATCTTTCCAGGAAACAGTAACAGGTTTATCTGATAGATTACAAAGAGTATATGATGCAATAGATAGTAATGGCGATACTTACAGAGGTATTGCAAAAAAACTTGATACCTATAAAAAGAAGGTAATCCGAGATGTTGAAAACCTGGATAACATGGGACTCGTGGATATTGATACATCTTCAAATACTCACAGGGTAAAAAGGTTAGAGTCTTTTGAGCAGATGAGGAAAGATTTTGAAAACTATAAACTAAATTTGCTTGCTTATACTGGGATTGAACTTAGTTATTATTTCAAAAAATGTAAGATTCCTTTGGAATGGTATGATATTGACGAGGCTGTAAAGTGGGACACTAACCAGGACAAACTGATACAAAATAATAATCCTTACCTTAAAAACCGAGACAAAAATCGAGACAGTGGTGGGACAAAAAAGACTAAAAAATACAAAAAAGAAGAGATTTTGGAATATTTTGGTAATAATAAAAAAATTGTTTTATCTCATTTTTGTTATGGTTTTGTCTCACTTTTTGTCTCACTTTCCTCTCCTTATAACTTCATTTCCTTTAAATACTGTGACACTGGGACAAAAAGGAGTATAGAGGCAGATATTGAGCTCAATGTGTCTATACCTCAATGGCATAGTGTCACAGATCAGGCTGAAGATGTTAAAAAATTATATGATTTTGTAAAACTTGATTCTGAAAAATGTTTTGAGTGGGATGATGAACTAAAAAGTTTTATAAAAACCGAGCTTGGAAAATCAAATCCTGATTATTGGATCAATAAAAATATTGAAATTGGAGTTTTAGAAGAACCGATTTTAGGTAAACTCAGGTTTTTGCATGATTTTGGTGGTGGTAACTAATTAACACTCTGGATTTTGTTTATATTCTCCATATAGAGCCATTTCTACAGGTTTTCAGGCGTTTTCTTTTATCTCAGATATTAAACTATAGGGAAAAATTCCCACCAACCCTGTTTTTGGAGGTTTTTTAGCATGTCTAACATTACATTTCGTGCTAAATTTGAGAAAATGGATTGTATGATTTGGAAAAAGAGCCAAGTTGATGCAAAAGGCCGTTGTGTTTTGCCTAAAAAACTCAGGCAAAAACTTGGTTTGAACTCAAAAAGTAGTGTTTTGTGGATTTCTGCAAAGCATAAGAATGGTAAGGATAATGAATTTATTTTAGAAATTGGAGTAAAAAATAAAATGCAGGGTCATTAATATTCTAAATCTTTTTTCATTTGTTCAAATTTTTCTTTAGCTATTTCACATTAGCATATCATAAATTTAAAGCTAGAGATACTCAAAAAATTTTAAATCCAATAGATTATACAATGTTGTGGTGTATTAAAAATGAAAGAATTTTTTTTATTTCGTTTGATTATTGTTTTTTTGACAGCATCTCAAGAATCTTGGCAAGTTTTTTCCTTCGGTCATTTTTAATTAATTGAATAAAACATCTTATATTATTCTTTTAAATATTTTGTAACTCTTTAAGTTGAACTTATTCAACAGTAAATTGATGTTTAAAAATCTTTAAAAGACATGGAATATGTTTTTAAGTAGGTTAACTATTTTGTCTTTGCGGATGATGGAGAGAGAAAGGGTAGTAAAAACAGATTCTATTTATATTTTTAACATTAAGAAGCAACATTTTAAATATATGATAAAGAATATTAATAATAGAATATTTGTAACGTGGTGTTAAAATGACAACATTTTCATTAAAAAGCTTCAATATTACGATATTTGCAAAAAATCATAATCCAACAATTATATCGAAAGAATGGCTAATGAATAAAAAGATTCTGGATGAAAAAATAAATAATTTTGCGCATACCCCTGTTTTTTCAATAATTGAAACAGAAAATTATGATTTAATTGTTGATCCAGAAAGATTATATTTAGTAGGCAAAAAGACAAATGATAAAGATATAAAAAGATTGATAGAAATTGCTAAAAAATATTCTGAGATACTGCCAGAAATACCCTATAAAAGATTAGAATTGAGATATGTTTATGAAATAGAATCAGATGAAAAACATTTAAAGGAATTGTTTGCAAAGAATGATAAGTTATTCAAATCATTATTTGGAGAAAAATACCAAATATCAGGAACAATAAAATCAGATTATAAAGGATTTGTTATTAATTCTAAATTCTTAAAATTCAAGAATAAAATCATTGGAGATATTTGTTTTAATTTGAAAATTGATAATGAAAGAGATATTGATGTTGGATTAAAACAAGATATTACATTAATGAAAAAGGCTAAAGAAATAATTGGAGAGATGTTTTAATGGAGAGCGAATCTTTCTCATATATAAAGATTGATATTGGAGATTATTTACCCTATCGACCAAATGGTGACATCAGGAAAATAATTAAAGGAACAGAAAAATCACTATTGAACAAAAGAAAAGAAAAATTTGGCGAGTTACCTGAATTACAAGAACAAAAAAACATATCATTAGATGCAATTCGTAGAATTGCTGAAAGATTATTTTCAGGTGTTCTTTTACTTTTATTAGAAACTCAATCTAAAACAAATATTTCAGAAGAAGTGAAAGAAGTTTTAATGAATGACAAAAGATTATTATTTTCTTTGACAAATATCATAGAAAATATAATAAAATGTGAGGAGTATGATTTTTTAATTAGAACTATAGATGTTGGTAATGATCCAGAATTTCCTGAGTGGAAACCTGTTTTGATAAATCTTGAAATAAAATCAGATAGCTTTAAAGAAAGACTCAAAATTAAACATAAGATAATTAAAAAAGCATATGATACGTTAGATGAAGAAATGAGAAAAAACATCTATGTTATTGGAGCAATTTAGAGTTAGGTATTATGTTTTTTCCTGAAGATTTCTTAACATTGGCAGATGATTTATTAAAGTCTGCGACTTTAAATAAAAATGAAGCTTTATTTAGAAGCATAATAAGCAGAGCATATTATTCAGCTTTTTTATCGGCCAGAGAAAAAATAGATAGTTTGTATCCAATGGCGTTATATCATCCAAAACATGATATGCATCAACAAATAGTTGATTTTCTCGGAAAAGGAAAAATCTATTTTGAGGATGAATCTCTTTCTTCTGACTTATTAGAATTACGTACCTTTAGAGTAGATGCTGATTATCATTTTCCTAATGCTTGTAAATCCTATGAAAAAAAAATTAGAGCAGGCACATCTCCTGATTCATTACAAACGGCACAAAATTGTTACGATATGGCTGAGGATATTATTAATAGAGTTAATGCTTTGGAATAAGAGATAATACTTAAATCCAATTTTAATCTTTTTTATTTCTGAATCCTCTTATGAGATATGTGTTTGATAGTTTTTCAATATCTTTTATATACAAACTTTTATAGCTTCAACTTAGAGTTGGTTTTTTAAAGGACGAAATGTTATGAAAATTGTTTTAAAAAATCATAATATAGTTTAATAGTTAGTATTGTTTTCAACAACGACAATCTGTTTATTAGATAGCCCATATATCTTGTAGATGATATTATCTATTTCTATATTCAATTTAGCAATTTTATTTTCAATACTAGTTTTTTTATCGATTTTTTTGTCCTCAATTTGTACCAATTCGTTATTTAGCTTTAATATATCAGAAACATAATTGATAAGTTTGTTTTTCAATATATCATCAATAGGATATTTTATTGGTATTTTTCCGATATATGTAGGTTTTATATTATAATCGATAAAGGTATAAGAATAATAAAAATTCATTAATCTGGAGTTTAATATACCAATAATACATTTCAATACTTTTTTATCTCCAGTTATATATGAGTAATTATTCAACGGATAATATTCTCCCTCTTCATCAAATCCACAAATCAAACGCCTTTTTAAACTTAATTTCCTAATATATTGAATGATAATCTTGGGAACTTCAATGTTATCTTTTCTAAAGCCTGCTAATTGTTCTCCATAATTAAGCCAAAGACCTTTCCACTTAATCTTGAACGGTTGTATTTCCTTTGTTTTAAGGCATTTTTTAAAATTCCCTGGTTCTTTCTCATTTCGTAAATATTTTTTATTATCTCCTGTTTTAATGCCATAATTAGTTTTTACAAGCTCTGATAAATTTTTAGAATTTTTCTTTATTTTATCTAATATTTCTGCTACATCTTCGGTTAAATTTAGATTAAAAATCTTTGAATTAGCGTTGATTATATCATTTTGATTAATTTTGTTATAGGAGATATCATATAGATCATTTTGATTTATTTTTTTTACATCAGAAAATGAATAAACAGCTATTTTGTTATTTTTTCTTTTAATATTTGATTTGTTTTTTTCTAAAATTAAAATTACTGGGATAATATCAGGAGCATCCGCAAAAATATATTTTGTAAGCTCTACAATTTTCACAATTCTACAATTATCTAATATTTTTTTCCTTAGAGTTTCTGTAGAGTCAAGATACATCCAAGTATTTGGGACAATAAAACCTAGATAACCATTATTTTTCAATAAATCAATACTCTTCTCGATAAATAAATTATGACTATCTATTTCCCTATTTACACTTTCATAATTTTCTTTAAAATATGATTTTTCATCTTCATTTATTTTTGCACCCCATGGAGGATTACCAATTATTACATCAAAACCTCCATTATCAATGATCTCTTTAAATTCTTCAGTCCAATTCAATCCTTTATTTTCACTGATTATTGGATCTTGAATTAGAGTATTGCCGATTTTAATATTTTCCTTAAGGGTTGGCAACCTATATCTCTTTTCAGCTAATTTCAATAGAAGATTTAATTGGGTTATTTCAACAGCTTGCCCGTCAAGATCTACGCCAAAAATTGTATTTTTCAATAACTCTGTTTTTCTTTTTAATATTTTCCCACTCGTAACATCTTCAAATTTAGTTTGTTGAGTTTTTCCTTCTTCCTTTACAACAAATTCAGAAAGAGCATCAAATGCTTTTAAGAGAAAGGAGCCAGAACCACAAGCAGGATCAATAAGTTTTATTTCATCTGGTTTTATACCACGTTTTTTAAGCTTATTAACTAAGGTATTTCTGACAATATAATCGACAATATATGTAGGAGTGTAATAGATTCCTTGTTCTTTTCTATGAATTTTACCATTTTTTATTTTAGCCAGCATTGGAGTTTTTTTAAGAATATGTCCCAAATATTGTTCATATATATTGCCCAAAACATCAGCATCAATAGCAGAAAAATCATATCTAATATCAAAATTTTTACTACGATATGTACCAAAAATAATCTCTTTCAAAACAGAGTCGCTGATTACTACTTTTTCACAAAGATGTTCTTGAAATAACTTACTATTATAACCTTCATCATATTCTCTATATCTCTTATTTAACTCTGTGAATATTTTTTCTTTTCTGTTTTCAAATATTCTAATAAGTGATTCCAATGTATCTGATTCAATTTCTTTATCCTCACAAGTTCTCATGAAAATAATCCTATCAAGTATTCTTTGAACCGCTTCGTCCAATTCATCATGGGACAAGTTTAGATTTTTATTATTTTTTAAAATATCTTTTGATAAAATATCTCTATATTCAGTAAAATCTGCAAGTAGTTGTTCTCCAATAGGTTTTTTCGTTGTTTTTTTACCTAAAACTGTTGCTTTTTCATCTAAAATACCCTTTTCAAAACTTTCCCTTGAAAGCCAAGACAGATATTCAAAGGATGACCCCAGATAATCAGTATATCTTAAATCAAGAAATTGATTCCTCATAGGTTGTTTGTCATTCCATTTCCACTCAGCATTAAATACACGAATACCTTCAAAATTACATAGTATTGCCCATGTAACACTTTTATTCCAAGCATACTCAATTGCTTGTTTCGCATATTTAGGTTCACTGATAAACTCTCTAAAAGGTTTACATTCAAGATAGAATTTAGGATGACCATTTATTCTAAAAGCATAATCAACACGTTTCTTTGAAACTTTCTCTTCCGCTTTAACATCATCAGATTCAACATCCCAACCTAAAGCTCTAAATAAGGGCAATATAAAGTTCTTTTTTGTTTGTTCTTCATTATATTTTTTGTATTTTCCTTCTTCTTTAATTTTTTCAAATTTATCAACAAGGTTCTTAATCTCTCGTCTTACTGTTTTTTCATCCATCCTTTCAAAGTATGGTATTATATGCAATCATTTAATTCTTAGCATATAAAATAAGAGATACCACTACAGATTTCACACTACATTTTTACACAGTACCATTCCACCCATTTTTCCAGATTCAGAAAATAAACTAAAATCAATAATGATTGTATTCAACCAGGATTTACCAAGAGAAACACTTGATAAACTGGAAGGTGAACTGGTTGAATTTTTAATAATTGATAAAATCATAATTAAAATTCTATAAAAAAGCTTGATGGTAAAACACTCCCAAAGACGTTACTAGAAACGTCATAACACGTAGTTAACTGCGTGGTAAACGTCAAAAACACATTATATATAATGTGACTGACGCATAAAAGACGATATGTATATCGTGATTTTTGAATGAATAGCACGTCATATATGACGTGTTTTTATTGTTTTTTATCATAAAGCACCACATCCACAAAAGAACCATCATCCAATTCCTTCTTTTTAATTTTAACAGGCACACAAGAAAAAGAAAAATATTCCAAAAAATTGACAACCTCGGGTGGTGGATACGGCGAAGATTCCCAATTATTCAAAGTTCTTTGACTATATTTAGGCAACAAATCCGCCTTAACGTGTGGGAAATTTTCAATCCGAATCAGCTTATTCTTTGAATAACGCCTTTGGCGTTTACTAAAAAAAACATTCAATCCACTATCAGTTTCTAGAAATATATTCAGCATCTATCTCTTTTTAACTGCCAGGCTTTTTTTTGACACGAACCAAAATCACTATCTGTATTCTTCATGCAAATATAGGATAATTGTAAGATTTTGCTTCTTTGTTTTTTGAATTTTTCCATACCATTAATCCTTGAATTTTTTATTTCCTCTATTTCATTAAGAATTTTTTCGCCGTCTTCAGTTAACCAAATAGGCTTACTTCTTTTTTTATAATCCTTATTTTTCATTGTCTTTTATAAACAGAGAAGGGTATTTAAAATTCTCTTACAAAAAACGGGATTAAGTACAAAAATGGGATAAATACTCTACAATATTGAAATCGATTAACCAGATAATATCTTTTAAGATACATTCATCTCTGGTAATAACTTGATATTTTTTCTTTTCCTATTGTCTTTTTTTCCATACTATAATTAAAGTCATTGCAATAAGCACTAATATTAGTTGAAAACCAGGGATGTCATTTGTTGTTTCTTTTGTTTCAATATACTGTGAGACATGTCCTTCTACAACATTAATTATGTAATTCCATTCTCCATCGCCATTTTCATCAATTAAGTAATTACCATTTTTGTCTAATTTAACGTCCGTGATCTTGTTATATTTAAGACTTTGAAATGCGTCATATATTCCATCGTTTTCATAGTCGATAAGAAAACCATCATAGATAAAAACCGAATCAGGAAATGCCACTTCTTTTGTAACAAAATACGGCGTTTCAGATAAGTTTAGAAAAACATCTTTTACTTCATATATCGGGTCAATTATCGGAGTGATATTAAATGAGTCATTAATCGGTTCTTTAAACTTTAGATAATAACCAATTTCAAAAGAATCAGAAAGTGCAATTTTATCGCCATATTTGACTTTAATACGATATTCGCCGATAATAGGAGCACCCTCATCATTTTTTATTTGAGGCCATGCCCAAGTGATTTGTTGACCAGGATGCAAAATTAATGCCACTTCAGGGCTTTGGTATGACTCAATATTTGGGGATAAGTCAATTTCTTCGATATATATAGGTGGCTCTATAACAACAGTATCATTTAGATATAAATCAAGTATCATCTCGTCATTATCATCTGGAAAAACCGTTAGATTTAAAAATTGATCTGTTAATTTGTCACTTGGAGACATATTGAAAATATCATCAGAGACTATACTGTCATTTATCTGAACATAAGGATAACCAATTTTACCAGGGAAATCATAAGAAACATATACAGTTTCCCAAGAATTAAAAATTTTATGCTCGACATACCAGTCATTTAAAATCAATGGTTCATTACCGATATTTATAGTAGTAATATTTACATTTTCTCCAGGGAAATAAAACTCTTTATCTAGATAAATCATCAGTTCTCCTTCTCTCTTAGGTTCAAATATTTTAATCGTTTCATCACCTTTAAATACAACACACGGAGCAATCTCGGGATATCTTGCAGATGCAAAATCAAATGCATGTTTAATTGTATAATTTTCATCCATTTTCTTAAACATATAATTCTGCCAACTCAATGATTGAGGCCACCCTGGGCAACTACCCATACCATCAAATCCAACGGTCACAGTATTTGTCATACTCCCCTTTCTAAATTCATACGAAAACGAACCACTGCCAGTATAATCCATCCCCTCACAGCTACCAATAAATGCAAATCTCATAGAAGGCCTATACTTCATATCATCCTTTAAATTAGTTGAAAACCAAGCTGTTGATTTATAACGTTCATGTTTTGAATTTTCAAAGTGATAAGAATCCCCATGAGCAAGTTCATAAAAATAAATATTATTCGCATCTTTTATATAAGAAGAAATAGTAGAGGTAGATGGATGAGTTATACTCACTGAATTATCACACCATTTATTAAACCAGTAATCAGCATTTTCTCTAAAAACACGCCAATCATCAGGATATTTATCGCTAGCATAACCTGATAAAGAAAAACCATATTGCGAGGGTGTCGGAATTCCGTATCCAATTTCATGTCCATCTGTATCATATAAAATTGTTTCTCCATTATCCTGCCTTACTTCCCAACCAATCACTGGATAATCTTGTTGATCATAAAAGTTATAAAAATATCCTTCATCGCTCTGTGTTAAAAAAGCTACTTTCTTTTTCCAATAATAATTAACAGGTTCAAAAGAAGCATATTCAATTTCGTATAGAATATTTTTATCTAAGTCTCTCCATTGAATATCATAACTAACAATCTCGTTAGTTTCAGGATGCTCTTGCAATAGTATATAATCATTTTTTATTTCAATATCGTTAATTATATGCTTCCAATAAACAACATCAATTTCTCCTATAGTTGTGTCTATTTCAATTATCTTATTATCAATGTCATTTATTAACGACATAATTTCTATTTTTGATGCTTGTATTAAATCTGTTTCGTTATTAATATCAATAGCGTAGCTAAAACTTGAATATGCTTCAATTGACGTAAAAATGAAGACTATCAGGATGATAATACTTAAAAATAATGTTTTTATATTTTTCTTAAATATTTTCATTTTATCTTAACATAATCAAATAATGTTCTATTATTTATCCCTTTTGGTTGTCTATTTTAGTTGACCAAAATCGTTGTTATATTATTTCAAGTGTCAAAAATAGTTGATATTAATGGCTGACCAATATGGTATTAGAAGGAACAGGAAAGTTTTGGGAGCATACAAAAGGCAAGTTAATATTATACATACCTGCAGACGTCCATAAGGATTCGCAGTTTCCATTTAAACCAGGGGAAAAAGTTAAAATCACTATAGAACCTGAGCGGAAGAAGATGATGGTAGACAAAATATAGATGTTTAGCAAAATAAGTAAATAAATCATTTAAATAGGAATATACAGAGTTAATAACTTTGTGTATACTCTTGTTTTTTTAATGTTTTTGAAGCTGGGGCTATTTATTCTATTTTTGTGAGTAATGGATGAATCTATACAAACAAATAGAAGAAAACTTCCATGTAAACACAGGATTAATCCCATGATAAAAGCATTTTTTGATAGTTTGTCTAAAATTCCTATGCAAAAAACAATAATTGGCAAACTGATAGAGCAATAATGGGAAAAAAGAAATAAAATATAAAACATTATTTGTTTAGAGTAAAAATGCAATGTCTATTTAGTCATGTTGGGTATATTATTGGAATCTTAGTTGGAGTTTTTCTTACTATCATTGGGGTTAATATCACAGAATATTTAAAAAATAAAAATAAAAAAGTAAAACTTACTATTGCTTTTAAAAATGAAGTTTTAACAAATTTACAAAAGGCGAATTTTAATTTATCCTTATTAGATGAAAACATTGAAGAACGAAAAGGATCTCGTCACGCTTTTTATACCGAAGCGTATGTACAATTAAAACTAAATTTTATTTTAGATTGGACAGAATCTGAGCTTGCCAATGATATTTTTGAGGGATTTATACTTGCTGAAGAATACAATAGAAGAATAAACAACCCAGAACTTTATGAAAAAGAAATGGGCAGTGAAAAAGCTATTTTAAGGAAAATTAAGAAAAGTATGTTTTATATAGATCAAAATCTTAAGAATTGTAAAATAATAGAAGATAAGTTAAAAAAATGATTTGTGTTAAGCAAACTCTTTTAACCACATATCTGTTATTATTTTTTGTTCTCCTTTTTCCATTGGTCATCAAATCAATGCTACAAGATTTTTATTGCTGAAGTCTTAGAGGATATACCACTAAGATTTTTAATAGTTTAATTGATATATATTTCAATGAGAAAAATAAAACCAATATTTAGATCAGTGCAGTTTGTACTATCAGCTATGCTTGGAGGTGTTGTAAGTTATTATATAACAAAATACTATGACACCTTAGATATTGCATATTTTACTACGATGATACTTGGTGTAATACTAATTGGATTAATAATAGGATTAATGCACTATATTATACCTGAAGAATATCAATAATACATGAAAATTCATTTATCCATATCCAAATGGGATTACTAAATTGTGCCCTCCTAAAAAAAAATTATATTTTTCATGAGCAAGTTCTCTATTTTTTAAAAAAGGATATATTGGACTGTTAAAGCCTGTTAGAATATTATCAACTATATGAGTATTGCGAGTGATGGAAAAGTTTGATAACTTAAGAGATGATGAGTTAGTAATATTAAATGAAGATAGCAATAGAGATGTGAAAATTTTAGACCTTTTCTCACTATCAATTTCATAATTTCTGGAAGATAAAATTTTTAATAAATCCATAGGAGATATTTTCCTACACCATTCTTCTTTTCTAACTATTAATCCTATGTTCTTACTAAAATTTGAGAAACATCTATAAATAGAATAAGACGGTGTGAAATATAACTTGTATCTATTTTTTAATAATCCATTAATGACCGGCCCCGGTTCAATATAATCCTTTTTAACAATTAATACATCGTCGTCTATGGCTTTCTGTAATATATCCCTTCGTATGGTTGGAAGGTCATTAATAAAAGTTTGCTGTTTTTTGATATTATATTTTCCAACTTTTGAATATGTTTCCAAGAAAAAATTCAATATGTCATTTATTTGAGAGGGATATTTTGACAACCAATATAAAGTTTTAAGTAAATAACTTATACTTCTAAAATGAAAAACATTTTCATCACTTATATTTTTAGGCGAGGAAACATGAATATTAATCAATTCTTTCAGTTTTTTGTTACTATTTGGATACATTATATTGTGAGTAAAATATCTTGAAAAAATCTCAGAAGCCTCTTTAATCTTTAAACCATCTCTGCTTATTTCAAAGAAGATGTCGGAATTAAGAAAATAATAATAATTTTTTCCTCCTTCTTTCTTTTCAGGTATTTTCTTTATTAACCCACTATAAACTGCTTTAGGTAAAATTCTTTTATAAAGCTCTGTGTTATCAAAAAGCGGTTTAAATTGTGGATAAACTTCATTTTTTTTAATTTTTGCCACATTTGGAAACTTATCAGAGGGTATAGGATTATGTGGATTAAATAATTCAAAACACAGCTTAGGGAATTGATTTAGTTCTTTACATGTTATAGGCTGGACTAATAATATACATGCAAGGAGTCTTTGACCTGTTTTAGATTTTAAAATCTCTATAATTTCTTCTTTTCGGATGCTCACACAAATGTGGCAAAAGTTTTACTACTATATATAAAGTTCGCCTGCTTAAATAATGATGATTTTTATATCCCAAATCTGAAGGTGTTTTTCCGCTTCCGGCTGGGGGTGCTCACTTATTAAAAGCGGATTAACTCCTTCACTTATATAATGAAACGGGGAACAAATGAATAAAAAACTGAATGAGTTTGATGTCCATGATACAACATTTAAAACCGCACTGGAACTTTTAAACGAAAATAAAAAAATTAAAGTCGCTATTTATACACGTGTATCAACATTTTCACAAGAATTGGAGAACCAGTTGTTACAATTGCGGGAATATGCGGAGAAATCTAAGTGGGATATTTATAAAGAATATTCTGAGGTTATAAGTGGCAAGGAAGATAAAAGAACACAATTTGATTCACTCTTCAAGGATGCACACATGAAACTATTTGATGGCGTGCTTTTCTGGAGTTTAGACCGTTTTAGCAGATCTGGAACTTTGTTTACACTGCAGAAACTAAGAGAACTTGATAATTTAAACATTTTTTGGCATAGCTATCAGGATGCATATATAAGCACTGCAGGAGAATGGAAAGACCTAATAATTAGCATCATGAGCACACTTTCAAAGATAGAACAACAAAGGATCAGTCAGAGAACAAAATCTGGACTGAAAAGAACAACTAAAAGGATAGGCAGACCTGCAATTCCTGAAGAAAAAATAAAAATAGTCGTCCGACTGCTTGAAAAAGGGTACTCCTACCCTGAAATCAAAAAAATAGTGAAATATAGAACA
Organism: uncultured Thermoplasmatales archaeon; assembly: GCA_964518165.1. GTDB lineage: Archaea > Thermoplasmatota > E2 > DHVEG-1 > DHVEG-1 > CAYZTD01. Next base: position 1,461 of record CAZFFN010000096.1, on the reverse strand, counting down.
AAACAAGGAAAACTTAGACATATTTCACTGGGGAAGATAAGCGACATTAAAAAAAGCATTTCAAAAAAGGAGGGGGCTTCATCTGCATAATCTGTTAGGATATACCGATGATTCGTTTTTGCATTCAAAAAACGTCCCTTTTTTGAAAAACTATTTTAATAGCTTGGATGATGTAAATCTCGTCAATCATGAAAGACGATTGGCGGGAGGAAATTATAAAAAATGGAAATTAGAAATAGAAAGTTTAAGCCAGAGATCTATAAACGAAATTTTACCAAACAAGGTTATATCTTTGGAGGACTTAAAAAGTGTTTTAAAGAATATTAATAGAGTTAATACGCCTATATTTTTAGACCCAGAAAACGCAACTTGGCTAGATGTCGCCTGTCATGGTAACGCTCGGCAAAACTTGGAATATTCAACTATTGAAAAACATTTAAGAACAGCTCGTTTTATGGTAAATCACGCCGTTCCAGTTGATTTTAGAAATTTAACTATTGAATCTGTAATTAAACACTTTGATTATAGAATTTCAATAGAAGGAGCAACAAGGGACGCATTACGGCATGAGCGAGACGCTGTTTATATGTTTTTAAGGGCATTTAAGCAATTTTCCGACGAATGGCGGGAATACTTGATATTACCAAAAAAACGAGGAGGCATGAAAACACCTTTTGTTTTAATGCCTGCACAAGTAAACAAGTTATACCATGGGACATTTGGAAATACAACTTATGAAAATGTTTTAGCGCAAACAATAGTCTTTACCTTAATTAATTTCGGAATGAGGCCACCCAGCGAAATAATAAACCTCAACTTGGAAAACGTTAACATTGACAAGAATGGAGCCGGTTATATTTGGATTAAAGAGGATAAAAAAGGCAATATTGAAAGGCAATATTTTCCTTACGACAAAAAAGTATTGTCATCCAAAGTATACCGAACGCCTCTTAATTACATAAACACCTGGAGGGACACAGTTAAAAACGAATATTCCGGAGATGCGTTATTTTTACAACCTAACGGCCGGAGAATAACTGGCAAATGGTTACGAACGCATATAGTAAACCGAGGAAAAGGAATATTGCAGGAGAAAAAATTTAAACTATATACTTGCCGACACACGTTTGCAACCTATTATTACGATTGGACTAAGGATTTAAAAGAAGTTGCGAGGCGCCTGGGACATTCTAAAACAGATAGTATAGACCATTACATAGGGATATGTAAAGACCTTAAAACTCAAATTGGTAAAAAGGGAAACCTTTTTGACAAGGCCCTTCGACGAAATAGCAAAAAAAGTTATTTCGGAGGTAAGCCTAAAAAGAGATTGTCGGCCAAAAAAGGCACTATCTCAAATTCGCCCTCCTGTTGGCCGGTATGGGCCCGGCAGGATTTGAACCTGCGACCATCTGGTTATGAGCCAGACGCTCCACCAGTCTAAGCTACGAGCCCAAATTT
>CAZFFN010000095.1:0-1628 GCA_964518165.1 uncultured Thermoplasmatales archaeon | reverse complement strand
CTCATCGGTATTATATATGGGACTACTTATTAATAAATTTATCCTTTTATAAAAGACTACTTTTAGATGTTTATATGCTGATGGGCCTGCTGAGAGGCACACAGATCAACAGGAGAAAAACAAGGTAAAACATTGTTATTTTTATAGCGTTTTATAACTATTATTTCTTCTTTTTTTTCTTATTTTTATGTTCAAATATTGCAATAAAAAGAATTGTTAAAACTGCAAAAAAGGACATAAGAGCTAAGTTATAACGAAAATCTGTAAACGGCTCAATGTTATATTTAGAGAACACAAAAAGTTGAAGTAAAATTCCAATGATCAGCCATATGCCAAAGACAAGGTAAGTAATTCGTCTAACTTTTTTATCATACTCTAAATCCCTATAGATCCCATGTTTTATATGATATTGTCTTGCAGAGCGTTGAATGTCTTTTGGATCTAAACCATGCTCTTCCACTTCTTTATCAATCTGGCAATAAAATTCTTCATCACTACTTGAACTTTCAATTATTGCTTTATATTTTTCATAATTTTTACTATCTGGTGTAATACTTGACAATATCCAATTCTGTCTCCATTCTTTAGAAGGATCTGCAGGAGCTTCGATAAGACTTTTTCTTTTACAAAAGTTGCAGTTATAAAAAAATTCTGAAAACTGAGTAGCCCTTGGATAAATTTTCTCATAAGATGTGATATCATTGTGACAACTTGGGCATTTTATATTTTTTAAAATATATTGCCTATAAATTGAGTCAGGAATATTCCAAAATAATCTTTTATATATAAATATAATACCTAAAATAAAACAACATGATAATGATAATGGAATTGCTAAAGAATAAAGTGAATTTTCGGCAATTTCAGGAAATACTAATCTGATTAATGCTATCAAGATTATTGGAATTAAAATAAGAAAATATACTAGAATTTCTACAATAAAATGAATAATATGAACTTTATATGGGAATTGAAAATCAACAATACCAGTTCTTTCTTTCATAGATGTGTGTAAGAAAAGTTTAAATTATATTATTTTTGATTATGATGGACCTGCTGAGAGGCAAACTCTACAACAGGAGAAAATCAGGGTAAAACATTGTATATGGCATGCCGTTTTGATTTCCCCATTTAATTAATCATAAAAAGGGGTATTTCTTTTTAAGTGCAGATGATATTATATCTTTGTATTCATAGTTAATATAGACTGCTTTTCCATGCTTTGATGGTTTTTTAATTACAACATTCTTTTTTATTAACTCATCAAGTTCTCCTTGCATTTGACGTTTGATGTGACTTGGGAATCCTCCAACTAAATTATCTATTAACATATGTCCTTTCCCAAAACATCTATTTCGCCATAATTTGAATAATAGGTCCACTTGTAAATCTGTAAAATTCATCTTATTTTTGATATGGGAAATAGAATTATATGTATTATGTAAAATTTTTTTACATAGTTGTTAAAAAAGTTTATATACTTTGGATGACATATATAAGTATAGGTGTATTGAATGTTCAAAGAAATCTTTGGAAATAGTCCACAAACAAAAATACTTGATTTTCTTGCTGATCATCCTAATTATGATTATAATGTTTCAGATATTTCAAAGAATTCAGATGTAAGC
>CAZFFN010000094.1:0-2124 GCA_964518165.1 uncultured Thermoplasmatales archaeon | reverse complement strand
GTATAAAATGAAAAAAGATTACATTTTTGAATCTGAGAAAACTTGGGATTCTATTGCTAAAAGCTTTGATAAAACAAGGCGTAAACCCTGGCAGGAATGTTTAGATTTTATTGGAGAGTTATCCAAGCAAAGTGTTGTTATAGATGTTGCTTGTGGCAATGGTCGTCATCTTATTCCCTGTGCAAAAAAATGCAAGCATGTAATAGGTATTGATATTTCAAGTAAAATGCTTGAGATTGTAAAAGAAAAAACAATTAAAGACAACATTTTAAATGTTAGTTTTATTCATTCAACTGCTGAAAATATTTCTCTTAAAGATGGTTCAGTCGATGCTGTTTTGTATATTGCTGCTTTGCACAATATTTATGGTAAAGAAAATAGGATTAATTCATTAAAAGAAATAAGAAGAATACTAAAAAAAGATGGTAAAGCACTTATTAGCGTATGGTCTAGATATACTGATAAATTTAGAAAATCATTTCAAAATAAAAATTTAAGCAGTAAGAAAACAGAGTTTGGTGATAAACATATTTACTGGAGGCAAGATGGTCTTAATGTTCCACGTTTTTATCATTTATATGGTAAAAAGGAGTTTGTTGAAGATTTAAAAGAAGCAGGTTTTAAAATTTTAAAAGTAAAAGGTGTTAAAATTAAATCTGAGAAATATAATGATAATTATTTTGCGGTTGTTATAAAGTAAAATATCTTTTAAAATTTAATAAACAATTGTTAATGACAGGTTTATAAAAGAATACTTCATTTGAAATAGTTGAGGGAGGAAAAAAAATGAAGAAAATAGCGATATTGCTAATTGCCTTAATGGTAATTTGTGTAGGATTGTTAAGCGGGTGTACTAATTCAGGTAATGGAAATTTAAATGATGAGAAATCAGAAGGTTCATCAGTATTAACAAAGACTTACTACACAGTTGATGAAATGATGGAGGCTATTTACGAGGAAAGCATAGATTACAGAGGAACAGTAACAAACATTGCTAATTATTTTAAATCTGAAAATGAAGTTATTAACTATGATACTTCTCAGTTTTTAATACATAAAGAACAACTGAATGGTCATGATTTAACAACTTTTGATAGATTTGGTAATTATAGAACGTCTAGAGCTGAATTGATACAAGGGTTGGAATATATAACAAATAAAGACTATGAAAATGCATGGAGCTATATTGATCGTGCAGATGGTGAAGTATGGTATATCAGTTACTATACACATTATTCAGTTATACAGGATTTTGGATTAGAAGAATTAGGTGATTTTTGCTATTCGTTATATAAAAACTAATACGTTCGATTAATACCCATCCGTAAGATATGCGGTGAAGAACATCCTGAAGAGGAAATGGTTGTAGATGTATGCGTCTCCTGTGCATCTATAACGCATGATAAATTGGAGTTCGAGTGTTAAACAATTGTTAAGGAGAGGTTTACAAACAATTAGCAGGTTAACATATCTTAATTTGTAGTATTTGAGGGAGGAAAAAATATGGTAGTATGCTCCAATTGTGGTAAAACGATTTCATTATTTGAAAGAAAACAAATTTATAATGATAAAACAGAGTTATATGAATCTTTTTGTCCCGAATGCAAAAAATTGTATGATATAGGCAAAATATCTTTTAAAGAAGTTTTAACAGAAGATGAAGATGAATTGTCATTACCTGAATTACAATTAAAAGAAATTATGGAAATGAAAAAAGATATTCATACGATTGCAACTATCGTTTTAATATGGTTTATAATAGGATTAATAGGTTTAATCATAAGTATAATTACTTGGATGGTGGTTTCTTGAAAAAACAACTAATGATAGTTGGAATAATTGTTCTTCTTGTTTGTGTTGGATTAAGTGGATGCGAACAAAAATCGACTGATACAGAAGATATTGTTGAAAAGACTCATTTTACAATCGCTGGTACTATAACAAATAATTATGCTGAAGATATTGATATTGATTATTCTATTGTAGAAAATTTTAATGAATGGGCTTATTGGGCACCTACTATTAGAGTTACTTCTTATGAAGTAAAAAATTTTAGTTGTGAAGTTAAACTTGGCTATGAACTATATTTATTGATTGCTCAATGGTTTTATCCAAATACTGATA
>CAZFFN010000093.1:0-66963 GCA_964518165.1 uncultured Thermoplasmatales archaeon | reverse complement strand
ACGTGCACCAGACAGACTTCCGTCATACTCCACTGCAGTTGTAAGATATACTGCATAATCAAGTCCATCTTTAAATTGCGCCCACCAAATAACATGATGTTTTGATATTCCTCCACCAATAATACAGGCACCTAATTTTTTTGAGGTAAACATAATATCAGATAGATAGTGTTCATCAGCAAAAAGATCAATAGTAAAATCTTTATGTTCTTGATAATACATCCAGAGTTGGGAACCAAATGCTCCGTCAGTTATGCCAGGAACAATGATAGGAATATTGTTTTTAGAAGCCCAATAAAGTATTGATTCTTTTTTATTTGATTCAGATTCAAGAGATTTTCCAAACTCATGAATAATATCCATAGTTGACCATTTCTTTTTTTGTTGATACAGTTTTTTTAGTATTGGCTGCATTTTTTCTTCAAGAACCGTGCCATAGCATTCTAATGGAATAAAAATATTTCCTAATCGATTAATCCCTTCTTGATGAAGTTTTTTGTCATCAGCTTGAAATGATCCATGATAATATGGCTTGTATACTCGTGCAAGATCATGATCAAGAGTGCCACAAGTTGTGATAACGACATCAACAAGTTTTTGTTTTACTAGTTCTTTGACGACACCACGTGTTCCTGTGGAGATGATACAGGCAGGAAATGAAAGAATTGTTGTACACTTTTGATCTTTTATCATTTTTTCAAAGATATCTACTGCTTCTGCAAGTTTTTTTGCGGTAAACCCTCCAGATTCATAGTATTTTCTCATTAGTTCATCATTGGTCATTTTTTCTTTTAATTCTATGTCTTTTACTGGTTTTTTTTCCATGTTATTACCTCTTTTAGTAAACAATTATTGCCCCATATCCCACACAGGAGCTACCTGGATGCAACTCATAAGATGTTCCATATTTAAGTAATTCTCCCTTTTTTGCACCATTTATTTTTGATGCATGTAGCATCACTGAAACAGGTCCATACCCACACATTGATATATTTTCTTTTGAAACTACTTCAACTAATTTATCTGGATCTAGTTTTAATATTTCATCAATTGCTTTTTTATCCTGGGTTTTTGCATATTCATCAACATTTGTTCCTGCCGGCGGCATTGACATGTAGTTGAATCCAACATGTGAAAAATCGCTACTAGCAATAATAACTACTTTTTCATCAACTTTTTTAATAGCATCCGCTATTATTTTTCCAACTTCTTTATTTGTATCTTTGTCCTGCATAGACATAGCTATTGGGACAAAACTAATTTCTTTATTTTTTGCTAGATATTGAAGGAATGGTAATTGTACCTCTATACTATGTTCTTGAAGGTGTGCTGTTTTATCGTCATCTATTATTCCAGAATGAATTTTTTCAGCTAGTTTTTCATTTATTTTTATTTTTCCGAGTGGTGTTTGCCAGCTTCCTTTTTTCATCATTGATATTTTTGATCCAATCCCGGTATGGTTAGGCCCAAGTATGATAAAGGTATCGGAAAAACTGTTTTCAAAAATCTCTTTGTAGGAATGAGCTGCAATTGCACCAGAAAATACTAGTCCTGCATGTGGTACTACTACACCTTTTATTTCTTTTTGTTTTTCTTTTTTTTCAGGGATTTTTCCGGGTCCTCTTTTATCTTTAAAACAATTCTCTATTGTATCAATCAAATCTTCTTTTTTTGAATCATAAAATTGTCCTGCAACTGCAGGTTTTCTAATATCTTTCATTTTTTCCCTCTTTTTTCATATTATTTTTTTTAAGTTAAAAAGTTTTAGGGTCATCTATTTTTATATATTTTTCTCATTTAATTATTATTAACTTATGTTACAAATATCTATAAAAAAGAGGCCATTTTCTCTCTTCCTAGTTTTTCATCCACAAAAAAATATAAATACAGGCATCGAATACGGATTTTTACACAAGGATTAGGATAACAAATGGAAACAGTATGTCATATAGAAATTATTAAAGATGGACGTGACTTTGTAGCTAGAGCACACATGACTGATGGCTCGATTAAAGAGTATAGACATCAAATATTTGAAGATGTTTTAACTGAGATGGTAATAGATCTACAGGAAGAACTAGCGGATTAAGTTATCATTTTTATTATTTTCGTTGTGGCATATGTATGTTACATTACTTTGCAAAAATAATAGAATTTGATTTAAATGTTCGCTTTTTTAAAAAATTAAAAAGAAATTTATGGGCTGTTAACAAACAGTACTAAAATAATTACTGCAGCAATCATTCCTAGCATAAAATAATTCAACAGTTTTCTTTTCTTTTGAAAACTAATAAATTTCTGCCTGCATTCTTCACTGCAAAATTTTTCATTAACTGGTATTGATTTCATACAGACTTGACAATGTGTATGTGTTGGTACGTTTTCTGCCATAGTAATCAAACCTATCTAATATACTAATATGATATAATACTTTTCTAAATTTCGTGGTTTTCTTTTAATATTTTTTCAAAAACCGGGAAAAACTTGTCAATTACTTTTCTAGTGACATGCGGCATTACAACTATTCTGATTGCTGAAAGCCGCCTCATATTGTTTACTTTATATGAGTGTTCAGATAGTTTTTTTTCTATTTTATCTGGATTTTTAAGTTTAATTGGTATAACATTTGTTACTGGCTCAGTTAAAAGGTTAAGGCCAATATTTTCTATTTTTTCTTTAAAGTATTTTGTATTATCTAGACAATCTTCCACAATTTTTTTGTATCCCTCAAAACCTAGATACTTTGAAATAGCATATGCTGAAGCAACTGCTCCACCAGGCCTAGTACCTAAGATTCCAGCTTGGTTTTTGGAGCTGATATATGGTGTTTCAACACTTATTTTTTTTAAAATTTCTTTATCTCTTACAATAAGTGCACCCATGGGTATTACTGAGCAGCCCATTTTATGTGCATCTATTGAAATAGAATCGACTTCTTTTAATCTAAAATCAAATAGATTAATTTCAATTCCAAGTTTTTCCATAAATGGAATGATGTATCCGCCAAAGGCCGCATCTATATGTAAAAAGATATGTTCATCCAGACATATTTCACTAATTCCTTCAATATTATCTATTGAACCTGTTTCTGTAGAACCGGCTATTGCAACTACTGCGGCTGTATCTTTGTTAATATTCTTCTTTAGATCTTTTACGTTTGTTTGAAATTTGTTATTTAGTTTTATTGGGATACTTTTCATGCCCATTAGTGTTTCAATTTTTTTAAAAGAAAAATGTGCGCTTTCTGGAACAATCATTTCTTTTTTTTGGGAAATATTTTTTGCTAGCCACATTGCAGTAATGTTACTTTCAGTTCCACCACTACCTATAACTGCGGTTGATTTTTTAGGTGCATTTAATAGTTTTTTTAAAAAATCAATATATTTTTCTTCTAAGATTTGTGTCCCTGGAAATAATTTTGGATCTCCAAGATTAGTTTCTATAAATTTAACATATGCTTTTTTAGAAATTTCATGTGGTTCTGTACACATTGAGCCAAGTATGTTTCCTTTTTTAAACTTGTAATCTCTTTTTTTGTATTTATCTAATAATTCTATTATTTTGTTTGTATTATTGATCATTATGAGTTTGTAATAACAATCTTCATACAAAAAACATTTCGGTTAAGTTAGAGTTTTTATGAATTTTACTAAAAATATTTAAATATTTTATTTAATTTTTTACAGAATGTTTTAATATGTGCAATTGTATTTAGATTATATGATGGAGAAACAAAATAATAACCCGGGAGAGGAAGTTACAGCTTTTCTGAAACTACCAGTTTATACTAGACAAGGAAGATATGTTGGTAATGTAAGAAATGTTTTTCTGGATATGGATGATAAAAAAGTAAGCAGTCTTCTTGTTACAAACACAAACCCTACTATTGTTGAGGGTACTGTCGATGTAGCAGTTCCTTATAGATGGGTTAATTCAGTCGGTGATATTGTAATACTATCATATTTTCCGGACAGGGTTACAACCCGTAAAAAAGAAGAAAAAAAGGAAGAGAAATCTGATTCAGATATTGATGTAATTGAATAAATAAATTTTTTCTCTCATACTTTTCAATTTCTGCTTTTTTAGTTTAGAGTATATATTAGTAATAATCTTATAATAAAAAAAACAGTTTGGAAGAAATTCTTTCACTTTGTTAGTTTTTTAATTTCTATTCTGTCAATATCTTAATAAGTAAAGAAAGAGAAATATATGTTGGTTGAAGAGAAATGAAAAAAAAGAAAATTTTTATAAAAATATTTTATTGGAAAGTATTTTATATAATGAAAGATATATATTATTATAGTAAGAAGATTGGATGTATAAAAACAAGAGTTGTACAACAATCTTTATATATTGGGAAACCTAAATATATATTAGAAATATAATAATTGGTGATAAAAAATGATGAATAACTTTAGAGCAGTTAAATCAACAGCCATAATTGGATTAGTTATTATTAGTGCTTTTATGTCATTATCTGTTATAAATCATGAGGATAGTACTGCTAAGGCGATAGAGCCTTTTATTAGTTTTAACACACAACTTTCAATAACTCATGATGCAACAAATTTAAATGAGCCGATAGAAATAGACAGTGTTATAACAGTTCCTGTAACTGTTACTTACTCAACTAATATACCTAGTAATTTTTTGAAAAATATGCCTGCATTGATTAGAAATAATATTATATATGGTGGCATGGTAGTGGTTCCACCTTTAATGGAATTTAATATTCTCGAATCTAATTCTACAATAAGTGACTGGGCATTAGTTTATTTTGATTCACCTTCAATTCTTCCTGAAGATATTCCTAACTCTGGAGACTCAGTAAATGTAAAAACTAACTTAATGATCTCACCAAGAAGAGAAGCACCTGCTGAACCACAAAAAATTGAAATTTCATCTTCAATTGGAGGATTAGGGAGATTAAAAGGACAATCAATCAGGACAACTATTTCTTTTACTCCAGCTTATATACCTCAAATTGATGTATTCGTAGATAGCCCTACTAGGATTGCAGGGCCAAGAGAACCATTAGAATTCAAAGTAGAGATTGCAAATAAAGCTAACAAGATCACAAAAGTAAAAGCAGATGTGGTAAATGTTCCAAGTGAGTGGGCGCCTGTTATTAATCCAACTTGGATAGAGTTATCTCCTAATGGTCGAGAAGAAGTTACTTTTTCAGTGGTGCCACCTTATGATTTTGGTTGGCATGATGAAACAAAATCAATGGAATTAAAGTTTACTCCTTATCCTTCACCAATTCCTGAAGATTATGATTCAGCTAAAGGCCAAACTCAGTCTGTATTTCTAAGAGTTAACAATTACGGGTTTGCAATATCTGGATTTGAAATAGTAATATTACTTGCGATAATTATTATCGTTTTAATTGCAGTTTACTTCTATAAATATGCAAAATAAGAAAAACATAGGGAAGATATTATGAATTTATTATCAAAGAAAAAAATGGTATTCACAGTTCTATTTATATTACTATTTTCAACTTTATCTTTTCCATTAGTTAGTGCTCAAGAAGAAACAGAACAAGTTTCAGCTAAGGCACATTTAATAGTTACCGATGATAAAGTTCCTGCTATACAAGTTAACAATGAAACAGCGATAAATTTAAGACTAGTAGATGACTATGATTTTAACTGGACCTTTTTAAAATCACAGTTTTCTGAATTATGGATGAAAGTCGGTTGGCGTTTTTTATTTGTAATGCCAGAGATTGGAAGATATTTAGATTACAATACAATAAATCTCGATGCCTCTGTTGTTGATCAAAATTTAAATCCAGTTAGTGGCTGGGAAGCCAAAGTTGAACCAAATGTTATATCTGGTACAACACAAGGTATGGAGCATGACATAAAAATTTTAGCTAAAACATTTAGAACTGGAGTTGAATATTCTGTCTTAGTTAAGGTTATTTTGACTAGAATCGATGCATGGGGCGATGTGGAAGGTACATCTGAAATATACTTGCCTGTTAAAGCTGCAGCATATAATGATATACTAATGAGGGTTTTTGAATCAACTATAAGAACTGCTCCAAAGTCTATTGTAAGTTTTGATATTGAATTAGAGAATAATGGATATTATGAAGATATTTTTAGATTTGAAACAAAGGCAGAAGATGGCTTAGTAGGTATTTTTGATTACCAGGGTGTATACATTAAACCTGGGGAATCCAAAAAAGTTAAGTTAAAAGTAATGACTCCGGAAAACTTGTTTGATACTGGTACTCCTCACAAAGTAGATATTTATGCAACATCAAGACTTAATCAAACAGTAACGTATGTTGGTAGTGTGACAGTAATAACAGAAGGATTTCACATTTCTCCCTTGTTCTTTGTAATAATGATTGTTATAATAGCAATTATTGTGATAGTGGCATTAATTTATAAGAATAGAGGTAAGATTTTTAAAAGAGATAAAAAAGAAAAAAAAGAAGGATTTCTTTCAAATCTTTTTTCAGAAAAAAACAAAGAAAAACCAAAGGAAACAAAAAAAGAAGAACCAGAAAAAAAGAAAAAAACCAAAGAAAAAACGGTAGATAAAAAAGTAAAATCAAAAGGGTTTTTTTCAAGTCTTTTTGAAAAAAAAGAACCAAAGAAAGAAGATAAAAAAGAAAAAACTAAAAACAAAGAAAAACCAAAGGAAACCAAAAAAGAAGAACAACCCGAAACTAAAGATAAAAAAGAAGAAATCAAAAAACCAGTAAAAAAACAAAAGAAACCAAGCAAAGAACAATTAAAAAAACAAAGAGAACTTGAAAAAATAAAAAGAAAACAAGAAAAACAAAAAAGAAAATTTAATAAATAATTTTCTTAATCTTTTTTTATATTCCAATTGATACTTTTGGCCATATTGTAACTAGTATTGATATTGCAACAATTAGCATTAGAATCCATACAGTTGCACTCCATCTTATTATTTTTACTCCATCAAGTGGACCAAAGGGAAGTAGGTTAAATGTTGCTAGAAATGCGTTTATTAGGCATATGAAACCAAATAGACCACCTAAGAAACTGTTTTCAAAGAACACAAATAAAAATAATGCTAAACTAACAGTAGATACTACTATATTAGCAAGTGGCCCAGACATTGCAATTAAACCGGTTTCATAGTCTCTAGATCCACCTCTAAACATAACAGCGCCGGGTGCAGCAAATATAAAAGGTGTAAATAGACCTAAGATTAGTGCAAGCATAAGACCCTGTGGAAACATTCGATATTCAGCCCACAGCCCATGCTTTTGAGCCATAAATTTATGAGATAGTTCATGGAAAACAAAACCTGTAAGTATTCCTAAAAATGAAAATAATAGCCCTATTGGAATTACTGATAGATTAAAACCTTGTGAAAGACCTGTTATAAGATTATTTCTTGTTAATGCAAAAGTAAAAGCAATTGTTAGAACGGTCATAGAAATAATTATCTGTCGTATTTCAATTGCACTAAATTTACCAGGCTTACTTGGTTCAACTGTTCCTTTTGGAAAATACATATATTCTCTAGGTGGTATATCATGAAATGATGTGTAGACCTTCCTATCTTTTTCCATAGCTTATTTTCAATTAATAGATAGGTTATTTATCAATCTTTTTGAAAATTATATTATATTCCTAGTCCAAGTTTTGCTAGATAAGGAAGTGCTACAAATGTACCGATCATACTTCCAACATTTGCAAGAGCCACAACTAGTAAGAGTCTAATAACTCTATTTTTCCAAAAATCACTCATACTCTCTATTTTTCCAAGTTCTTTGAAGTCTTTTATCTTAGGCATTCTAAGTTTTGCTTCAACCCATCCAGCAACCCATCCTGCAGCAATTGCAGGGTTAAGTGATGTCAAGGGCGCAGCAACAAAAGCTGTAATCCATGTTAGAGGATGACCGCGAGCAATCATTGTCCCTATCATTGATAAAGTTCCATTAACTAAAAACCACATACTTAAAGCAAAAAGAGTTTTTTCAACTCCACCAGTAAATAAAATATAAATTAATAGGGCTGCAAAAATAACAGGTATTGCATAACCAAATATTTTTAAAATACTGATTTTTTTCTTTGGAACAAATTCAAGTTCTTTTAGATCTAAATCTTCTCGTGGATTATTCAAATGTTTCTGAATACCTTGCAGGTGTCCAGCTCCTACTACAGCTACAACTTTTCCTTTTTTACTTTCATTAAGTATTTTTCTTGCAATATATTCATCTCGCTCATGGATCAAAACATCTGTTACACTAGGAGCCATTTTTCCAAATTCTTCCATCATAGAGCTTATGACATCTTGATCCATTATTTCTTCAAGGTCAAGTTCTTCAAGTTCTTCTTCGTCATAACCTACAATTGCCTTTAAAAACTCCCAGACAAGCCTGAATTTTTCACGTATTCCCATCCTTTTCCATGCACGTTTGAGTGTGACAGATATATCTCTATCGACAAGTGCTACTTCTAGATTGTTTTTTTCAGCTTCTTTTAGTGCTGCTATCATCTCAGAGCCTGGTTCTACACCATATTCTTTACCTAATTTTCTTTGAATGGATGATAGAAAAGTTTGAGCAAGCATGAAATAAGCATTGTTTCCTTTTAAAAGAGTTGTAACTGGTTTTTCTTCCCAGGAGTCTTTCTTTGTAATTGAATCATATCTTCTTTTACATAATTCAACTGCTACAATATTAGGACTGTACTCTTTTATTACTTCTCTTACTTCTTTTACACTGTCTTCAGATATATGAGCAGTTCCTACTAGTATTATGTTATCGTTTACTACAACTTTCAAAATCTTTCCTCATTTTTTGTCTAGTATTTAGAATAGATAAAGAATTAATAGAATAAAAAAATTGTTTTAAATTTCAGCTTCGAAATCTTCAACAGTTGGTTTGAAATCTTCGTATTTTTTTATGTCTCCTCTTTGTTTTAATATTTCACGAGTGAGAAGCCAGTATACAAGTGCAAGAGCACGTCTACCTTTATTGTTTGTTGGAATCACTATATCTAAATATCTTGTTTCATTGTTTGTATCACACAGTCCAACTATTGGTATCCCTATGTTTTTCCCTTCATTTAGAGCTTGTTGATCAGCGAGTGGATCAGTAAGAATGATTAGTTCAGGCTCACGAAAACCTCTAGATGTAGGATTAGTGAGAGTTCCTGGTCTAAATCTTCCATCTAGAACCTGTATACCTGTATGTTCAGCTAGTTTTCGAATAGGTTTTTGACCATATTGACGGACACTAACAGCAAGAACTTCTCCTGGTTTATATTTAGAAATAAACTTTGCTGCTGATTTAATTCTTTTATCTGTTTTTTTTACATCAATTATGTATAATCCATCATTTCTTACTTTATAGATGAAATCTTTAATATCAGAATTTTTTTGTCTAGTTCCAATGTGAGCACCAGAGGTCATGTATGTTTCTTCAGAAATAGTCATTTCATCAGATTTTTCCTCAACTTTTTCTTCTTTTTTTTCCTCTGGTTTTTCTGCTGATTCTTTTTTTGTGTTTTCTTCTGCCATTTATTTTTCCCCTTAATTATCAACAAGTCTTTTAACAGTTATTGGAATTGCGTCTTCTTTAAATTCAAGCATTGCTATATCAATTGGAGATACAAGGTCTTTAGGAACCTTAATTAAGGTAGGTGCACCCATTGATATTTGTAAAGCACGTGCGCCAACAATTCTTGCTTTTTCAAACCTGGTATATTTCAAGATAATTCACCATATATTATAGATAGTAAGAGCACACAATATTAAAAGCATTTAAAAAGCTTACCCTTAAAAAAGCATTAAAAAAAGAAATTTTAGAGTTTTTTAGCACCATCTGTGAAATCTTGAGATCTTGTTGAAAATTCGTCTAAGGCAAGTTGCATATCGATTGTCATGTCTCTAAGTAGTTTATCAAGATATTCACTTTCGAATTCTTTAACTCCGTCCATATCAGAAAAAAGTCTACCTAAAAATCTTTTTTCATCATCATCTTTGTGTATCTCTATATTATATAATATTTCTTCTTCCATTCAAATTTGCCCCTCTTCTCTAAAATACTGTATCTATATTAAAACAGAAGGATATAAAAAACTTTTGGATTAGTTATAAAAGGTTCTTTATATCATTTTTTCAATAAGCATGTTTATGTCTTTACCGCGGTAGCCTAGATCGCCTTTTTTAGTAACAGGTCTTTTAACGCTTTTAAAACCATTTTTAGGTGGATTCAATCTAAAGATTGGTTTAACGTCTGGAATCTCTCTATATTTGAATTTGTTTTTTGATATTGCTTCTGAGAGTTTATCGATATTTTCAAATGATGTAGAACTTTTGATGTGTTTATCGGTAAGTTCCTTATCACCAGTAAGTTTTCCTCTTGTGCTTATTAGTTTTGACAATACCTTAGAATCAATTTCACCCCAGGTTATATAGTCTTTAGCGGTTTGAAGCATACCTTTTGTTGATGGGTTTTCTTCAAGGATTACACAATGATTTGCACGTGTTAGATTTAGTAATTCAAGTGTTTTTTTGATATCTGGTTTAATGTTTACAATACCTCTTATTCTTACTACTGCGATTGCCATTTATCTATGCCTCCTTGACTTGTTCTTTAGTTTGTTTTTCATCACTTTTTTTAATAGCACCTGATACAATACCAACATTACTAGCTGATTTAGAAAGAACTCTCATTTCTGCGTTTTCAACTAAAGCGTTGAATACTGCTTTAGCATAATTAACAGTAGTTCGTGTTTTCCCCTTTGTAAAGGCCCAGCAGTCTTCAATACCAGCAAGTGTTAGTATCTTTTTTGCAACTTCCCCGGTAGCTAAGCCAATTCCACGTGGTGCAGGTTTAAACCTTATTTCAACACTGCCGCTTTTTCCGTTTATTTGATATGGGACAGTATGCGGTTTTCCACATCCACATTCCCATGATCCACAGCCACGTCTAATCTCAATAATATTTAGTTTAGCATTATCAATTGCTTTACGGATACTTGATCCAACTTCTTTACCTTTAGCTTGACCAAAACCAACATATCCATTTTTGTTTCCAACAGCAACTGTTATTACAAATTTTACACGTCTACCTGAGTCAGTCATACGTTGAACCATGTTTACATCGATTACTTCATCAGCAAGCTCAGTTAAAAGAACGTCAACTATTTCTGGTTCACGAATAGGAAGACCTGAATTGATTGCATCATGCATGGTTTTAATTTCGCCAGATCTAACCAGTTTTCCAAGTTTAGTTTTTGGTTCCCAATTAACTTCTCTGGGTTGTCTTTTCCTTCTTTTGTTTCTTCTTCTCGGCGGCATTATTTACCTCCAGATATTTTCTTTTTGACACTTTCAAAATCAGAACTAATTTTATCATCAATGTGTTTGCCTTTAATTCTATCTTCCTTAGGAAGCTTTTCAGGTGTATGATAACAATCTATTCCTGCGTCAATTGCGCCTTTTAATGCAGCAAAAACTTTAGAGCCAGTAACAGGCCTTTGCCTTCCAATATCAAGGACTACTTCAGTAACTCCCTTTTCAATTGCTCTATTAGTTGCAAGAAAAGCTGTAAGATATGCTGAAGGAGTGTTTGAAATAGAATGTTTCCAGTTGAATTTATTTTTAAGTTCTTTAGAGATTGCTTGAGATACAATAATGTCTCCATCTTCTTTGTATTCAACAAACTGAACAATTACTTGCTGGTTTGTATTTCTAACAACCAATCTAGTCTTATTTGATCTAAGAAGACTAAGTCTTTTACGATAATCAGTCATTCCTTCACGTCTACGTCTAGGTTTAAGTCTGTATCTTGGTCCGTGGCTCATTTTTTATCCTCCTTTAAAAACCCATCTGATTTAAGATGTGTTTCAAGATGGTGTTTACTTCTAAATTCACCGCCTTTGGCTTTTCTATAGTATCTTCTATAAACAGTCGGTGTAATTCTTTCATTGTCTCTGAGTTCTCTTAAGTGTTTTCTAATAGGTCTAATTGTTCTCATCCATCTTTCTTTCTTAGATAGCCTTGCATATTTAGCGCCTTTTCTGCTGCCATGACCTTTTCTTCTGCCTTTTTCTTTTTGATTAAAAGCAAATTTTTTCCTACCTGTTGATATTCCTTTTTTCTGTTTTGCTTTTATAGCCTTACCTCTAATTAAAAGGCGAATATCATCCTTTGTGACAGCCTTAGCTATTTCATCAATACGGTCATGATCCATCCATACTCTGTTCTTTCCGCATTTAAGGAGGTCTGATGCCATTCTCTGTTGATTCCTTAAATCTGCCATTTTATTTACCTCTCATGTTGAATGTTAAGTATTCTAATTTTAAGCTTCTCAGCTTCTTTTTCAATATTTATCCTTTTTCTAGTGCCAACTGAGCTGCCAATTCTTGCAGCTTGAGTATCTGGATCTATTTTTTCTAAATCCTTTGAATTATAAACCATTACTTCTTCAAAACCTGATGAATGTAATCCTCGTGTTTTTTTTGGCCCGCGCCATCCAATTCTTACTCTAGCTGGACGGTATTTTCTATTCATCCTCATCTTTGAATGAATTCCATCAGGCCTTCTCCAGTTATCTCCGACTCTTTTGTATCTATACCATTCTTCACGTTTGAATTTTGGTCTTCTAGCTTTGATCTCACTTCTTTTCTCAAGTATCTCCTTTAGTTCTTTTGATAGTTTAGGTTTTATTTTAGGAAGTTTCTTTTTCTTTTCTTTCTTTTTTTCTTCCTTTTCTTTTTTCTCTGGTTTTTTTTCTGTTTTTTTAGGTTCTTCTTTTTTAGCTTCCTTCTTTTCTATAGGTTTTTTTGTAGTTTGCTTCTTTTTGCTTTCTTCTTTTACTTGATAATTGTTAATTATTTTATCTGCAATAGTGTCAGTAATACCTGAAATTTTTGTAAGATCCTCTTTTTTTGCATTTTTTATTTTTTCAATGCTGTCAAAACCATTATCATATAGAGATTCAGCTTTTGCTTCACCGATTCCTTTAATACTTGTAAGTTCTTTTATAATGTCTTTTTTGGCCATTTTTATTCACCTCTGCTGATTCTATATACACCATCTTGAAATACTCGGACATCTCGTCTTTTAACTGCTGTTGCTCTTTCGATATTTGCAACAGTTTGACCGACTTTTTCCTTGTCTATTCCTGAAATCTTAACTTCATCACCTTTGCTTTCAACTTTTACTCCTTCAAGGATCCTTGCTTTTCTAGGTGATCTTTCCCCTAAAAAGTTCTGAATTACAAAAAATTCTCCTTCAACTGCTGTTTTAATTGGAAAGTGAGAAAACACTGTTTTCATCTGATATTCAAAACCTTTAGTTACACCTTTGACCATGTTTTTTATATGTGCTTCAAAAGTCCCAATGAGCGCTTTTTGTTTTTTTCGAACGTTTTTGCTGTTAATAGTAATTTTTTTATCTTGAACTTTAACATCGATTAATTGATGAGAGAAAACACGGGATATTTCTCCTTTTTCTCCTTTAACAGTAAGATTATTATTCTCTAAAGTGATTGTAACGTTTTCAGGTATATCGATTTCTTTTTTTACTTCAGGTAATTTCATTTATGTTCACCTCAGTATACATACGCTAGAAGCTTTCCTCCAATTCCATTGTTTCTTGCTTCATCCTGTGATAATATTCCTTTAGTTGTTGTAAGAATTAAAAGTCCAAAATGTTGAGCAGGAAGATACCTTGATTCCCATTTATCAAGATCCTCGTTTTTAATTGGATACCTTGGTTTAATTACACCGCAGTTGTTTATATTTCCATTTAGATTTACTTGAAAAACCCCTGCTTTTCCATCATCTATAAACTCAAACTCTTTAATGTAGCCTTTTTCTTTAAGTAAATTTAATACGCCGCCTATTAATTTTGAAGAGGGCTGAATATCACATTCGCCTTTTCCTCTATGTTCAGCGTTTTTCATGGAAGATAATGCGTTTGCTAGTGGATCATTTAACATATTTTTTCCTCCTATTTATGAAAATTTCCTAAAACCCATTTCTTCAGCTTTTTCTCTAAAGCACTGTCTGCATATGTGAAGACCGTATGCTTTAATTAGTCCTCTTTTCCTTCCGCATCTTTCACAGCCTTCGATTCTTCCGTAGGTTTTCTTTTTCTCTTTTATCTTCATTCTAAGACCTCCACATTATAGTTTTCCTTGAAGAATTCCATTGTTTCTTCTCTTTCAACTCTGTGTTTGTGGGGTATATGTCTTTTTGCAATGCGTCTTTTTTTAACTCTGTACCCTGGTTTTTCCATTGTAATACACACATCCATACCAAAGATACCTATGTTTGGATTATATTTTTGTGATTCAAATAAAGTATGATCAGGAACACCAAAAGATACATTTCCTTGATCATCGAATGAATAATCAGCAATTTTATTTTCTCTAGTAGTAAGAGCGGCCTTTAAAAATTCATCTGCTTTTTTACCGCGAAGAGTAACTTTACAGCCGATAGGCATTCTTTTTCTAAGGGCTAAATCCTTATTTGTTGTTTTAGATAAAGTTTGAACTGGTTTTTGTTCGCATATATTTTGAATAACAGTTTCAGCTTTTCTTAATCGTTCACCTGCTTCACCGACACCAATGTTCACTGTTATCTTTTCGATTTTTGGTTTCATTATTTGTTTTTTTGGTTTCTTCTTTTGCTTTGCGCTCATTGCATTTTCACCTCAGGTAATTTTATTGTCGGGTTATTTTTACCTATTGGAAAAACATATTCTTGAAGTGTTGTAAACTCGTTTTCCCCTTTCATTATAGATATATTTGATTTAGATGAAGAAATTACATCGGTTTTTTCAATAGTTGCTATTTCACCAATGTGACTTCCACCCGTAATCATTGAAACAGATCCTTTTTTGAATTCGTATCTATCAAGTATCTTTTTGTTTTTAAGATCAATTTTTAGAACATCACCTGTGTTATATTCATCTTTATCCACTATCTTATTTGCACCATCATGTAAATTCAACTGTTTTTTATTTTTCTTTAAAACTTTTTTATTTTGAATTCTGTATAGTTTCCAATTAGCATCTTTTGACGAAATTTCAGTAAGTGTAAGTTTTCCTTTACGATCAAATAGAACTCTATAATCTTTTTTGAGTTTTGGAATGGATATTACATCCATAAGCCCTACGGGATGCTTGTAATCTTTTTTAACTGCGCCATCTACAAGTATTTCTCCATTTGAAATAATTATTTTTGTTTCTCTGCGTGTATCTGCAAGATCTAAAACATCCCTGATGATAAGTGATAAAGGAATTGATTTTTCAATTGGATGTGGGCCGGGTGAGGGTTTCACTGTCCATTTTTTTTCTTTTCTATGTATCCTTAGAGCCCTAGGGGCATTTAATCTTTTCATATGTTTACTCATCTATTCTTCCTCCTTTTTTCCGGTGGTCTTTTTAGATGATGTTTGTTTTTTGGTTTGAGTTTTCTTTTTTGTTGTAGTTTTTTTGGAAGCTGAACTTTTTGCTTTACTCTTCTTTTCTTGTTTTTCAGTTTTCTTTTCTTTTTCTACTGGTTTTTTTTCTTCTTTTGGTTTTGAAGGTTTCTTTTTTTCTGTTTTCTTAGGTTCTTCTTTTTGTGTTTCTTTTTTATCTTCAGTTTTTTTAGGAATCTCTTCTTTCTTTTCTTCGTCTTTTTCCTCAGTTTCGGTTTGTTCTTTCTCTGCTTCTTCTTCAGCTTTTTTCTTCATTTCTTCTTCAAGTCTTTTTTGTTCTTCAGCTTCTTTGATTTGTTCTTCAGCTTCTTTTTCGATTTCTTTCTTTGTTTCTTCAGATAGATTCCTTTCAAGTTTTTCTCTTCGCCATTTATCAGTTAAATTAAGTTTAGTAATTAAACAGTTACTAGCATGAACGGGTTTAGCAAGTTTATTTCCATCAGCTTTAGCCATCATGATTCCTTCGATTTCAATTCTTTGTTTTTTGACATTTACTTTTGCAACCTTATCCTCGTGACCTTTGTAGCTCCCTCTCATAACTTTAACTGTATCTCCTTCAATGACAGGTATTCCTCTTTTATCGTATTTTAGAATCAGATTTTCATCTAAGTGAGATGCAAGCCACTTTCTTTTTTTATGTTGTGGTGCGTTGAACATTTTTTTTCTTTGTTTTCTTGGTTTATAAGATTTCATTTTATACCCCATTTCATACTATTATAGATGCATTTGAAGCAATTTTTGGATATCGTTCTGCAGCTTCAAGGGCAACAGGCCCTTTAATCATAGATCCCTTTGTTTCACCAGTTTCAGTAACTATTACAGCTGCGTTATCTTCGAATTGAACCATGGTTCCATCAGGTCTTCTAAATGGTCTTTTTTGACGAACGATTACTGCTTTGAAGAGTTGCCTTCTCATGTCAACTGCTCCTTTTTTTACACTAATTATTACTAGATCTCCAACTCCTGCTTTTGGATATCTTCTATGAGTTCCTTTTAGTTTTGGAGTTTGTACGATTTCTACTATTTTTGCACCTGTATTATCAATGCATTCAAGTCTAGCACCTATTGGAAGACCTCTCATGGTTCTACCGGCGATACCTTTCATTTTTAATCATCACCTATCTATAATTTTTCTATTGTTACAAATGAAACTGTTTTACTAAGAGGACGGCATTCAGCTATCCTTACTCTGTCACCACTTTTAACCTTTAAACATGGTGGACAATGAGCAATATATTTTGAAGTTCTTCTTTCATATCTTTCATATTTTGGAACATAATGTCTGTACTCTCTTTTTACAGATATTGTCTTATCCATCTTATTAGCTGAAACAATACCTGTAATAATCTGTCCTCTAACAGAGAGAGTTCCATGGAATGGACAGTTTTTATCTTCACATGTTTCTTTTGGTGGTTCTACTTTTACCCCTATGTTTCTTGCTTTGGGTTTTTTTTCTGCCATTTTGTTTTTTCACCTTACTTTTTTAATTCTATCTTCGGGCCGATAATTTATATCAGCACCGTTGAGACTTATCTTTTTATCATCATATGCAAACTCAAAGGTTGCACTTTTTTTAGCAATCCTCTTTTGTTCACCGTTTATTTCCAACAGAAAGGTATTTTTTGTTTCATCAAGGACAATTCCTTTTTTGCCTTCCCAGTTGGGATCAGTACATTTTATTATCTTAACATTTAGCCCGATTAGTTCATCACGGGCAAGTTCTTTTTTATCCATATCTTTTGTTCCTCTTGATATGGGCCATTCTCAAATGATCCGCACAGGATTCTTGTGTTTTTGTAATATTTTTTTATATTACGTCTGCTGTGAATCCCATTTTTTCAAGGACATCTTTTACTTTGGTTCTGTGGTCGCCTTGAAGTTCAATTTTTCCTTCTTTTATTGTTCCGCCGCATGCACATTTTGATTTAAGTTTTGTTATAAGAGAGTCCATGTCTAAATCATGACTATCTATTCCTTCTATGATAGTCATCATTTTTCCGTATCTTCTCTTATCAACATATATTGCTATTTTTTGTTGTTCACGGGCGATATCTTCACAGACACATATTTCTTTAGGTAGACCACATACTTCGCATATATCAGTCATTTATTTTTCTCCTTCCTCCCGCATGATAGTAAGTAGCTTTGCAATACTCATCCTGAGTTGACGGATCTTCCCAGGTGACGGTGGTGAACCACCCATTGCAGCAACACCTCTCTCATGCATCAGTTCGCTTTTCAATTCTTTTAATTTCTCACTTCTTTCTTCGGAAGTAAGTTCGCGGATTTCTTTAACTTTAAGAACCATTTTAAGCAACCTCTTCAAGTATCTTTTTTAGGTTTTTTACAATTGTTTCAGCAGTTTTACCGCCGATACCATTGATTGTTGCTAGATCATCGACATCCATTTCAAAAAGCTCTTCAAGAGATTTTATCCCTGCTTTTTCAAATTTCTTTATTACAGATGGGCCGATGCCTTGTATTTCTTTGAGTTTTTTGATATCAGTTTGTTTTTCTTTTTCTACAGTTTTCTTCTTTGGTTTTTCTTTATCTTCCTGTTTTTCCTCTTTTTTACCTTCTTTTTTAGGAACTTTGATATTTATTTCATCAGGAAGCCTTGAATCTGGTCTCATAATTCTAACTTTAACACCTAATACACCTGCTTTAAGTTTTGCAACTGAGTATCCCTCGTCCATTACTTCTCTAGCAGTCTCCCCGCAGTATTTAACGTGTCCCTGGGTAAATTTCTCAGTTCTATGTCTTGCACCAGTAAGTTTACCAGCAATTATGACCTGGCAACCTTTCGCACCAGAACCCATGATACGTCTTACAGTAGAGTGACCGGCACGTCTAAAATGCCATCCACGTTGAAGAGCTTCAGCGAGTTTTTCAGCCATTATTTGAGCATTTAGTGATGCTCTTGCACCTGCTTCCTCAATTTCAATTTGTGGATTTTCGACGTTGAATTTGTCTTTTATTTCAGCGGTTAACTCTTTAACTTTTCTTCCGCCTTTACCAATGACCATACCTGGTCTTTCAACAACAATATTGATTCTAGTTCCCATCGGTGTTCTCTGAATGTTCATGCCGCCAAAGCCAGCTCCCTCTATTTTTTTGATTAGGAATTCTTTAATGAGTATTCGATTTGTATTTTCCCTAATAAAAGAACGTTCTCCTGTCATTACTCTACCTCTTCAAGTATTATTTCAAAATTTGTAGTATGGGTATTTTTATCAGTGGCTCTACCCTGAGCACGAGGCATAATACCTCTTATCACTCTTCCACCATATGCTGAAGCATGTATTATTTTCATGTTCTCTGGATCAAAGCCTTTGTATTCAGCGTTGTTTTCAGCATTTTTAAGGATTTTAAGAATGTAGTCAGCTGCTTTTTTAGGATAGCTTCCAGGTCCAACACCTTTTTTATGTGCTCTTTTTTGCTTATGAACTCTTGTTGGAAGAGGCCGTTTTTTATCTCTTATTTCCTCTAAGTATTTCTTTGCTTTTTCCACGTTCATATTTTTAATAGCAAGTGCAATATTCATAGAGTCTTTTTTAGAACAATGAAGCTCGTATCCATATGCTTTTGCGGTTCTATCTGGATCTACATTTTTTGAATATTTCATTTTTCATCACTTCAATGGCATAAATTTAGACGACCTAGTAGCTCCTACTCCAGGTCCAGTATGTTTAACTTTTTGTCTTGTTAAAGCAAATTCACCTAGATAGTGGCCAATCATGTTTTCAGTTATATCTACACGTTGGAATTCCTTACCATTGTAAACAAAAATGGTGTGGCCTACAAAATTTGGTAAGACTACCATGCTTCTGCAATGTGTGCGGATTGTGTCACCTTTATTTGCGTTTTGAATGTCATTGTATAGTTTATTTTGCCTAACTGTAAACCCTCTTTCCAAAGATCGTCTTACTCTTGATGGAAGTAAGGGTAATAATTCTTGTAAAGATAGTTTTTGAAGTTCTTCTAAAGAAAGACCTCTATATTTGAATTCTTTCTTTTTAAACTCAATTTTCTTTCTTCTTTTCTTTCTTTGACTTCTTGATGATCTTTTAAATTCTTTAGCTGCCATCTATTTACTTCCTCCCGGTTCGCTTTGCAGCTACACTACCAACTTTTCTACCTGGTGAAGCACCACGTTTTACTGTGTATGGCTTTCCGACATGCTGATGACCTCCTCCACCGTGAGGATGAGCAACCGGATTCATTGCAACACCACGAACAATTGGGTATTGTTTTCCTCTTCTCTTTCTAGCAATACTTTTTTTACCTGCCTTTAAAAATGGTTTATCTTTTCGTCCACCACCAGCAATTACTCCAATACTTGCTTTACAGGCTGAATCTAGTGTTTTAAATGCTCCAGATGGAAGTTGAACTACGGTTTTAGTTTTAAAGTGACTAACAACTGTTGCATTAGTTCCACCAGTCCTAACAAGTTTTCCTCCGTCGCCTGGTGAAATCTCAACGTTAAAAATTGGTGCACCTTCTGGTACATCTCCAATTTTCAAGATATTACCTATTTTGATATCTTCTTTTTTGTCACTAATATTTATTTTGTCTCCAATTTTTATCCCTTCAGGAGCAATTATTAAGGTCTTTGAATTATTATTAAGTCTTATTTCTGCAAGAGGTGCAGAGCGTCCACTATCATGGACAATGTCAGTTACAGTACCTTCAATTTTTCCTTGTATATTATATATATACTTAATATCTCCTTTGTATCTATGTGAAGGTACACTGAATTTTGTATTATTTCGCCCACGCCTTTGTTGGATTAATCTTTTTCCCATTTTAAATAACCTCTAGAATATTCCAATTCTCATTCCAATATCTTCTGCATTTACATCGGGTCCAAATTTTACTATTGCATGCTTCCCGTGTTTTGTTATTCTAGTATTAACAGTATCAACTTTTGATTCAAACATTTCTTCAACAGCTTTTTTTATCTGTTTTTTATTAGCATTTCTTTTTACAACAAACTCTAAAGCATTGTTTTTCTCCATAAAGTTCATTGTTTTTTCAGTAACAAATGGATGAAATATAATATCATATGGGTCCATTACTTAGCACCTCCAATTTCTTTTAGCGCTGATTTAGTAAATATTGCAAGTCTCCCTGGGTCCCCGCCTGGTGCTAAATAAGATATATCTAATTGATTTGGCTTAATAGCATCCACGCCTGTTAGATTACAGGAACTTTTGATTAATGTGTCATTTGTTGAAACAATCAAGATTGATCTTGGTGTTTTATATTTACGTCCTCTTGATTTTCCTTTTCCTGCTCTAATATGTTTGCCATTATATGCTCTTAATAAATCATCATACAAACCAATTTTATCAAGTGCTTTTATTAAATCACTAGTTTTTTTGATTTTTTCAAAAGAATCATCTACAACGACAGGTAACGTAACTTTCTCATCAAATTTATGTCCTCTTTTTTGGACAATTTCTTTTACTGATGTTGCTGCAAGAGCTGAATTTTTTGCTAAGTTTTTTTCTTTTTTATTTATTTTTTCTTTCCAAACCCTTTCAGCTTTAGGAGGATGTGCACGTCTTCCACCAACAACACATGGTGCTAGAGCTGCACGGTTACCTTGTGTAAGTCTTGGTACTCTGCTCATTCCTCTTCCTTTTCCAACAGATGCAGTAGCATGCATTTTACCAGCTAGTTTACTTGCACCATACGGCCTTCTCTTATTGGAACTGAG
The DNA here is from genome assembly GCA_964518165.1 of uncultured Thermoplasmatales archaeon. Taxonomy (GTDB): domain Archaea; phylum Thermoplasmatota; class E2; order DHVEG-1; family DHVEG-1; genus CAYZTD01. The sequence goes on along the minus strand of CAZFFN010000093.1, from coordinate 45,801 downwards.
GGTATTAAATGATTTTTTTATTAAATCTGGTCTAAATTGTGTATCAAATAACTGCGGTAGGTCTATTTTTTCTTGTGTGTTTCCGCTTGTCTTATATACATTTACCTTAACCATTTATTTACACTCCTTGTTTACTTGTAGTAGATATATATGATATTTCTGGTTTCTCGACTTTTACACCACGTTTGTATCTAATAGCATCTCTTAAGCTGACTAGCCTTTTTGATGGACCAGGTATTGATCCGTGGATAAGAATATAGGAGTTTTTTACGTTTCCATAATGTGGAAAACCACCCGTAGGAGTAATTTCCTCTCCTTTGTCTCCAATTTTAAGGATACGTTTGTTGTATTCTGTTCTCTGATGATATCCCGTTTGACCGGCTTGAGGTACTGTTGTTTGAATCCAATTTGGATGCCAGCTACCTGCTGTACCAATCATTCTTCTGTGTTTTGAGTTTTTATGGCTGAGAAGTTTTACTCCCCATCTTTTAACATGACCTTGAAATCCTTTTCCTTTAGTTACTGCTATTGTATCAACCATGTCTCCTTCTCTTAGTGTATCGTTTATTTTCATTTCTTTTCCAAGGAGTTCTTTAGCATATTTTATTTTATCATCAATTGATCCGCCGCCAATTCTAAACTCTCTTATTTCAGGTTTCTTTTTTGGAATTCCTGTGACAAGTTTTGGCTGAGTATGGATAATAACTCTTATTTCATCAGCGTTTTTAATAAAATCCCATTTTTCTTTATTGTCTTTCTTTGAAATTGGGATTCTTTTTGCAACTTCTTTGTCTATTTTTTTAGACCATACTTCTCCGATTGTCTGTAAACCTTGATTTACTTTCTTATAAGCTCTTACTCCCATTATTTTTACAGGAGGTGTTTCAATTACAGTTACTGGTTCCATGACTTCTTTACCAGAGGTTGTAGAAGTGGGTCTGAAATCAACAATAAAAGCATGAGTCATTCCAGCTTTGTATCCTAGAAAACCCTGTATTTTTGGTTTATCTCCACCTTCTGGCCAGTTTTTAATATGTGGAGTCTCTTGTCTAGCTCTTTTCCTTGGCGAATAGCCCATTGATCCTCTTCTTGGATGATGTCTCTCAGGCATGATATACCCTCTATTAAGATTATTTTATGACTTAAGTTTATTACCTTGTTATATTTTCCAAACCGTGACATTTCCCAAATATTGCCAAAAAAATCGATTTTGGCATTTGTTCTCGGGATTCATCTCTGAATTGCCCGATTAATGTCTGGTTAAGACAAGGAAACAATGCATTAAGGATATGATATATAAAGATTTTGTATAGAATTGGGATAAAATTATTGAAATTGATATCTAGAAAATATATGGAATTATTCTCCATGGTGTTTTTTCCATGAATTTTTTATAAGCTTTACCGTACTCTTTTATTAGTTTTTTTTCTTCGTCAATTATACTTACTATCATTATGGGTATAGCTGCTATAGATATTATTATTGATAACAATGAATTGAAGAAGAATGCAAGTCCAAAGCCGATTATTAGTAATGATGTATAATGAGGATGCCTGATTTTTTTAAAAGCTCCCTCTGTTACAAGTTGACCGCGATATGTTTTTTCCCAGAATATTTCCCATTTTAGATAGATATATGCTCCAATTAAAAAAATTACTGTGCCTAGTACTATACTTGGTAAAAAATTAGGTAATAATTTCCAGATATTATAAAGCGGGGTTATTGGTCCTGTTAAAATAAGCAGCAGCAAAGGTGCGTAGTGTACAATAAATAAAGCTCTAATTTTTTTTGGAGGTTTGTATCCATAAAATAGTTTGAAAATATTTCTTAGTGACATTTTTAAATTAATTTTATTCCGCCGGTTTCAATTTGGATGTTTTGTGGTTTTAATGTATGTTTTGTGTTTCTCATTTTTAAAACAGATAGTTTTCTTCTATCCATAGTTGGATCAAAACTTAGTTTTACAACGCCATCAGCAAGAAATTCTGAAATACCATCTCTAGAAAGCATATTTGATCCAACTGGTAGTTCTGAAGTAACTATTGATGTTGCATCTGTTGATTCTAAGGTATTCATGATATATCTTAAATGAAGTCTTCTAGTAGGCATGCTGACACCTTTTGGAATGTCATCAGGGTTAACTAAGCTCGAATCTATTTGATTGGATTCTGTTTCTCTTATATACATCGGCATCTCTGACAAGGGAGTTATTGAGTCAAGAACTATTCTATCATAATTTCCTGATAGTATCTCATCTGTCATTTTTTCATATACAAATTTCTTATTGATATTTAGAAATAGAAATTTAACAGTTTGCTGTTCTATTGCTGGTTGAAAATCAATATCTAGTTCTTTTGCTTGAGTGAGCAAACCTTCTGTTTTTTTATCAAGGCTTAAAAATAGGCATTTTTCGTTGTTTTTCATGCCTTCATATAAAAATTGAAAGCAGAATATGCTTTTTCCTCCTCCAGGTGGACCTGAAACTAGAGTTATTGATTTTTTTGGAAATCCTCCTTGTAAAATATTATCTAGACCTGGCACTCCTGTATTAATACGTTCTAGGCTGCATCCCTTATGTTGTATACTATTAAAGTCTTGCATACTATTCTTTGATATACAAATCGGTATATATTATCTTATCTATAATTTGCTTTTATCTAGTTTTTTTATTATTATCGGTAATACTTGTATAGAAATATTTATATACTTAGTAAAATAAAATTATATATGGAGAAAAATCAGGTGTTAAAATGACCAGCAAAAACGTACATATCTGGATTTGGCTTCAAGAAGGCCGTATGCTTAAGGCTATTTTGGACTTAGATACTTGTATTCTCAAGATATTTGATGAGAATGACAACCTGATTTTAAAAAGAACTGGGTTGAATAAAAAGCAAGTTAAAGAAGTAGAAGAATGTATTGTAAAATATGGTGCAAAAAGATTAGATGGCAATACTCATTCCTTTAGATATCTATAATTAGAATAAATCAGCCCAAGTTAATAACCATATTTTTATCTGGATGAACAACTATTCCGTTCTCTGTAATATCAAGAGAAAAAACTTTTTTCTTATGTTTAGCATATCTCATCTTTATTATCTCAACAGCATTTTTCCTGCTCTCTTTTTCCTTAACGTTATAAAGAACTACTATCCCATCGGCAAGAAACTCTTCAATACCTGATTTACTATATTGTGTAGGTAGAGGTTCTGTTTCAGTTATAAGAAAACTAGTCGCACCTGTTTCTTCAAAGAAACTAAAAAGTTGTTGTAAGTACACCCTGTAATTTTTATCTTTAGTAACAGATGCTGCAATAATCGCAGTAAGTGAATCAACAAATATTGCTTCAGGATGAAAATCTTTAGGTATAACTAAAGGTTTTATTTTATATGAAAGTTCAGTTGCAGATCCTGATCCGCCAATTGATCCAAACTTCATTCTAAGTATGTCAAGAGGGTTTACTTTTTGGATTATAAGATTTCCGTTTTCAATATATTCTGATACGTCCCAACCAAAGTTTTTCATGCTTTTAATAACTCTATCCTTATTTTCCTCAAAACTTACATACATACAGTGTTTATTTTCTGAAACAAGATTGTAACAGATTTCTCTACAGAAAGTACTTTTTCCAGTACCTGGTCCACCTGCAACAAGAATTGAATTTCCCTGCGGGATTCCTCCCTTTTGAAATAGTTTATCAAATCCTTTGATTTTGGTTTTTAGTATCTCTGATTTTTCCTCTTTGTTTTCTTCGCCCATATCGTTTTCTCTCACTTTATCTAATTTATTATCTTATTTTTAATCAAAATTTTCTTTATTTATCTCATCCTATTATCATAAAACTATATATTTTGGTTGATAAAAAGCTTTCTTATTTTACTAGTTAGCTGATTATAGTTCCTGTACCTGTTTGAACACCAATCTCTATCACTTTTAATTCTATATAGATATCTTTTGTTCCTGAAGCAGATTTTGATATTATTATATGAGGATCACCGCTTTTCACATACTCAACATCTATATATTTATTTGAAAGACTTGGATTTGCATATTCCCATAGAAGTCCTTTTTCCTCCTCCATTAAAAAGTTGTACCAGCCCTCTGCATATTCTGAATATATCGTAATTGTTGTTACTGGCGAAATTGCACTTGTTTCATAATGGTTGGAGTAATTGGTTCTAATATAGGCATCATATATTGCTTGTTCAGTTATATCCTTACCTGGTTCACAGAGGAAAATTGGAATATAATAATTAATGGTAATTTTTTCATCAGCCCCGGTAATATTTTTAACAATCATAGCGGGATTTACCCTTGTTACTTCACCTGTACAATCTGTTCTGCCCGTTTGGTTTAAAATTAGTCCTCCTGCTTCAAATATATATTTCACATCATAATCAAGATACATACTGTTCATTTCATACTTGATGCTAGTTAGTGGAATTTCTGTTTTGTATTTTCCAGGATATGTTTCAGATGTAGGTATAGGCGGGTTAAAGACTATCTTACTGTTATCGCCGGATTTATCATCGTCTATTATTTCTATATATCCTTTTGTTTGAGCAGTAATAAAATAGGGCATTTTATCAGATCCAAGGGTTATTGGTGAAGATATAGGAGAATGCGATATTGAATCACCAGATTCCATAACCCCGAGCATAGATTGTGTTTCTACAACAGATTTCAGATGTGCAAACTGGTTTTCCACATCATCCACATGGTCATTTTCTCTTTGTTTCATAATTTCAGGAATATACACAAGTTGAATTGTAGAAAGAATTATTGCAACAAGTGCAACAAGTAAAAGAGCTTCAATAACACCTGCAAGTGCAGAATTATTTTTAATAATATTTTTCTTCACTCCCTTCATCACCCTCCAACATAGTAATATGTAACTTCTATAACTTATATTTTTCCAATAATTATGTCATTTAGCAAAAAAACCATTAAATAAGGTATAATTGATTCAAATTATCAAAATTAAGATATTTAGATTGTATTATGGAGAGATAAAATAATGAGGCAAACATTTGCTGAAAAAGTCTTAGCAAAATATGGAAATAAAAAAGAAGTTGAACCTAGTCAAATAGTAACAGTAAAACCAGATCATCTTTTAACTCATGATAATACTGCAGCAATAATTCAGAAGATAGATTCTGAACTTAATGAGTATGGAATTTACTCTAAAGATTTATCTGTTATCGTACTCGACCATGTAGTACCTGCTGCATCAGAAAAAACAGCTACTAATCATAAAAAAATTAGAGAATTTGTAAAAAAATATGATGTTAAAAATTTCTTTGATGCAGGAGTTGGTATATGTCATCAGATTGTTTTAGAGAAAGGATTTGCCTTACCTGGAGAACTATTGCTTGGAAGTGATTCACATACCTGTTCATATGGGGCAGTGGGTGCTTTTTCGTCTGGGATAGATCGAACGGAGGCTGCTTCTTTGATTCTTACAGGTGAAACTTGGTTAAAAGTTCCTGAAAGTATAAAGATGGTTTTATCAAACAAATTAAGTGCGGGGGTTTCAGCTAAGGATTTAATCCTTCATATCATTGGAGATATTTCTGCGTCTGGTGCTACATATTGTTCGGTAGAATATCATGGAGATACAGATCAGTTTTCAATAGATGAGCGTTTCACAATTGCAAATATGGGTGTTGAAATGGGTGCAAAAAACTCTGTTTTTTTTGTAGATGATATTACAAAAAATTATCTTAAATCAATTGGTGTAAAGAATTCATATGGCTCTATTTATCCTGATGATGATGCAACTTATTGTCAAGAATTTGAATATGATTTATCAAATATCGAACCAAAGATTGCTTGTCCACATACTGTGGATAATGTCAGAAATATTTCTGACATGGTAGGTCTAGAGATACAACAATGTCTTCTTGGAACTTGTACAAATGGTAGATTATCTGATATCAAGATCGCTGCAGAAATATTAAAAAACAAAAAGATTAGTCCAAATCTTAGATTTCTTGTTCTTCCAGCATCTAAAGATATCTATGAAAAAGCAATAGAAAAAGGATACATTTCAACCCTAGTTAAATCTGGTGCAATGATTCTTCCGCCTGGTTGTGGTCCATGTCTTGGAGCACATCAAGGAGTGTTAGCCCCTGGAGAAAAATGCTTAAGTACCGCTAACCGAAATTTTAAGGGAAGAATGGGCTGCAAAGATGCTGAGATATATTTGTCAAGTCCTGAAACAGTTGCTGCTTCAGCGATTAATGGAAAAATAACTGATCCTAGGGAGGTGATAAAATAATGAAAGTTTGGAAATATGGGGATAACATAAATACTGATCAACTCTTCCCTGGAAAGTATACCTATTCATGTAGTACACCTGAAGAAATTAAACCACATCTTTTAGAGGATTTGGATTCAGATTTTTCAGAAAACGTAGAATCTGGTGATATCCTTTTTGCTGGTAAAAACTTTGGATGTGGTAGCAGTCGAGAACAACCCGTTGTTGGCCTTAAAGCTGTTGGAATAAAGGCTGTTGTCGCTGAAAGCTTTGCAAGGATTTTTTATCGCTCAGCAATAAATCAGGGTCTCATTTTAATTGAATGTCCAAAGGGAGTTAAATCATACGAAAAAGGAGACAAAGTTGAAATCGATATAGATAAAGGAAAATTAGAGGTTGGAGAAAAAGAGTTTTCTTTTCCAAGGCTTCCTAAAAAAATACTAGAGATAAGAGATGCTGGTGGTCTTTTAGATTATACTCGAAAAAAATTAGAAGAAAAGAAAAAATAATTTTTTTCTATTTTTTATAATGATCGTGTTGTTCTTCTAAATGCTCTTTTGTAAGCCTTTTATATATACTCGCATTTTTTTTACACATTTCAAGGAATTTTTCATCCTGTTTTACAATTTTTCCTGGAATTCCAATTACTAAACTATTTGGAGGTATTTCTTTGTCTTCAGTAACAAGAGCGCATGCTCCAATGATCGATCCCTCTTTGATTTTTGCTCCATTCATAACTGTTGCATTCATCCCTATCAGTACGTTATCTTCTATTGTTGCACCGTGTATTACAGCGTTATGTCCAATAGATACATTTTTTCCGATAGTAACTTTATGTTCTGTGTCTGTATGTATCACTGCACAGTCTTGAACATTAGATCCATCATTTAATTGAATTTTATTCTGATCTCCTCTTATTACAGCATTTGGAAAAACACCGCAGTTTTTTTTAATTTCTACGTTTCCAATTATAACAGATGATTCTGCGATAAAACTTGTTTTATCTATTTTAGGTATCATTTTCTAAAACCTATTTTTGGTATAAATAAACTCATTTTATATTTTATGATAATAGATTTTTTTCTCCTATTTTATATTTTAATGAAAAATAGAAAGATAGAAATACAACTTTAATGATATTAATTATACTCTATTGGGGGCTTTGCTGAGAGGAAGGAAAACCATGTATAAGTTATTAGATATTTTTGTAAAAAAAACGTTAGTAATTTCAATCTTTTTTATGCTTTTTTTAAATGTATTTTCAATCGGAGCTTATGCTCAGGAAGATAAACCAGATATAAATCTACTTTCGGCTGATTATAATTATGAATTATATGAAGGTGAAAAATCAACTTTTGTTGTTAATTTTGATAATGTAGGTACGGAAAATATTTCAAATAAGGATATTCAAATTTTTCTTTTTATGGATAATAGTGATGATTGGATTGCTTATAATTCAACATATGCTGATTTAGATATTGGAAAATCGATGTATCTAAACATTAGTTGGGTTCCTGATTTTGGTGACAATATTGAACATGTTTTTAAAATAGTTGTAAACTACAATCAAATTTTTGAGGAAAGATCTCTTGATAATAATGTAGCAGTATTTCATGCTAAAGTGATTAGTAAAGAAACTGATATTAATATTATTGATTTTTCTTACCCTGATATTTTTGAATTAAATAGAACTACCGAGATTGATATAAGTATTGAAAATGTTGGTAAAAGTACAGAAGAAAAAATCTCTGCTGAGCTTAGTTCCAATGTTGAAGGAAAAATCGATGTACTTGAAAAAAATGGAATTGATGAAGATGAGATATATTACTTTAGTTTCAATTGGTCTCCTTCTGAAATTGGAGTTCAAACTTTAACAGTTGAAATTTATCTTGAAGATGAATTACATGATAGTATTAATTTTGATGTAATAGTTAATGTGGGTTATTATGAGTGGTGGAATGAGAATTGGCATTATAGATATTTAATCTCAGTTGAAGGAGATGGAAATTTTTCAAAGTTCTTAAATTTTACAGAGATTTTAAATGATTTTGGTCTTTTTTCAAAAAAGTTTGAAAAAGAAAATATTAGAATTGTTGAATATTCAGATGATGGTGAAGTTATAGGTGTTATTGAAAATTACAGTTTTGTTGAGTCAAGTAATTATAATAAAACACATAATGCAACAGGTTTTTTAAACTGGCCGATATCAAATACCAATAAAATTAATACATATGGTGTTTATTTTGACGTTGAGGAAAACATAGGCTCTAGGACAAATCTTAGTGAGTCAATAATTGGTAATATATCAACTGAGATCACTATTGTTTTTGATGATATATTTGAAACCTGGTGGGCAGAGTTAAATAATAGTTTTAATTCAGAGAGTATACTAGTTGATAATATTGTAAATGTTAGTGTATCCTCCGTTGCAAAAATTATTTATGTTGAAGGTTTTAGTTTTTTTAACGAAGATGAATCTTTAAACTATACTTTCAATTTAACAGATATTGGAAATAATCTCGATTTTTTCAATGATAATATTTCCTTTGAAAAAGAAGGAAATTGGACAATAGATTTTTCATGTGTTGACCAGGCTGGTTTTTTCTATAATTTCTCAACTATTTTATATGTAGGTCAACCAGACATTAGAGCAGTTGATTTAGATATTTTTGTTGAGGGTGAAGATTATTCATCTTTTCATATTAATGATACCTTAAATATCACTGCCTATATCGAATGTTCTTTTTTATCAGTTGAAAATATCAATGTTACTCTAACTATAGAAGAAAAAGGCACTAATGATATATTTTATGTTTCTACAATTGTTACAAATATTAGTAAGGAAAAAATAAATCATGTATATTTTGAATGGTTTGCTAATGTTTCAGGTGATTTTGTTGTTACAATCTTTGTTGATTCAAGTGATAAATTTTTAGAATTAGATGAGGAAAATAATAAAATTTCTGAAGAAATAATTATTTATGAATATGCTAACCTGAAAGTAAATAGGATAATTCTACCAGATAAGGATGTTTTTGAGTTTGATAAAGTAGATGTTTTTATTGATCTAGAAAACTTAGGCCTTGGTGATGCTAAGGAATATAGGCTTATTCTATATATTGACAAAAAGTCTGATAGTAATTCTGTAATGTTCTTTGAAAATCAAGTTGACAGCCAGGTTTTTGATCTTGGAAGTAAAAAATCTAAGAGATTGTCTCTTTTTTGGGATTCAGCACAATCAGGTAACTGGTTTGTGGGGGTAAAAATAAGGGTCAGTAAAAATAATGAATCTTCTTTTCCATATTCTTATGTGACCTCTGATACTTTAACTGTTAAACCAATTGAATCAGCAGGCCCGGTTATTTCCGGTGTTTCTATTAATCCTAAGAATCCTATTCAAATGGAGAATGTGAAAATAAAAGCAAGAATTTATGATGAATCTCTTTTAGAGAAAGTTTCAATCAACATAATTGATCCAGATGGTTCAAATATAAGTGATGAGATGTTTAGAACCTATGACGAATACTTTATTTATGTTTATGATAAAACAGATGCTGTTGGAAGATATAGTTTTAAAATTACAGCGGTTGATAATAGCAAGAAAAAAAACATTAAATCTTATCAGGGAAATTTTAGTGTAAGGGCAGATAATATAAAACCTGAGATTAGATCCATCAATGTTATTCCTTTTGTTCAATTGATTGACGAGGAGATAAAAATAAGCTGTTATTGTTATGATAATGTTGAAGTTTCTAAAGTAAAAATTACTGTTTTTCCACCTGGAGGTATTCCATTTGTTATGGGGATGAATTTAGAAAATGATAACTTGTATGTATTTAATTATATATATAATAAGACGGGTAAATACATATATAACATTGAAGCCGAAGATAACCAGGGAAATAGAGTTAAATCAATTAATAAAGTTTTTTGGATTACAAAAAACTTAAACGATACAGATAATGATGGGATGATAGATACCTTTGAAGATAAATATGGATTTGATAAATACAATGCTTCCGATGCAGATTTAGATTTTGATTCTGATGGTTATACAAATAAAGAGGAGTTTACAATGGGGACTAATCCAATAAAAAATAATCCTTTTGAAAATATTGCATATAATATCAGAGAAAATGCCTGGTATTTAATTGCATCTGCAGTTATTCTTACATTGATTGTTTCTTTATCATTTTTTGCAAGAAAAAGGAGGATACTTGGATGAAATATTATTCATTGAAAGAAAATATATTCTTCTTTGTTTTTGTCTTATTTAGTGCTATAATATTCATTTTATCGATATTTGATATAATACTTGATTTTGGAATAGAAATCTTTTTGATTATTTCATATGTCATTATATTTACTCTTCTAATACTTTCAATACTTTTTTATTATCAAAAAAGAAAGATTCCTCCTCTTTCAGTTGATGAATTTGAAAAGTCATTATCCGGTGGACTATTCCATTTTAAGTGCCCAGTATGTAGCGGTATTTTTGCAGTTAAAAAATCTAGAGGAAATAATGGAATTAATACAAAAATGACCTGTCCTGATTGTGGGGTTGTAGGAAATGTTAGAAAAAACTCTGAATGTATTGTTGAAGAAATACCTGAAAAAAAATCTCTAAAAGCAAATTTTAGATGCAGAAAATGCGGTGAGGGTGTAACAGTTTGGGCTGAAGGTTCAGATCTATATAGTGATACAAAGGTCCTTATTTGTCCTTTTTGTGATAGTAATAAACCTTTACAAAAACTTTAATTCTTTTTCAAATGCCTAATCTTTACTGCTTCACCAAAAGTTAGATCTTTCATATCTTTTCCGTTCATAAGAGCAGAACCTACACCCAAAAGACTATTTTTTCTAACAACTATTACTTCGTCTCCAATCCTAATATTCTCAGCAGCGTTTTTAACCCCGGGTGCAAAAACAGATCCTTTAAGTTCAAAATCATCAGCTATTTCAATAATATTCTTTTTTTCTTCAAATAATATTTCAGCTCCATCTAAAGTTAATGAAATCGAGCCTTTTTCTTTTACAATCATTCCTATTTGATTATTATTCTTAACTATTTTTTGATATGGATATCTGCCTATAATTTTTGAACTATCCAGCATTTTCTTTGCTACTTTTTTACCAAACTGATAAGAAGCAAATGATTCAATGTTTTCTTTTACTCTATCATTTTTTTTAACTTTTTCATAGTCTTTTGTAATATTTTTCAAAACATGTTTTAGATTTTCTAATGATTTATCTGAAGTGGGATGATCTTTACAAGTTTTTTTATCTATTTTTATAACTTTTTCTATAAACTTGTTCATATCTTCTTTTAAGTGAGAAATAACAAAATCATAATCGTTTTTTTTAATATATTTTGTCAATAGTGAATTAATCATTTCTTTTTCATCTTCAAACCATGTTCCAGTTACGGGTATATCATAGTTACTAGCTGGATAAATAAGTTCAAGTTCTCTAGGAACTATGCCCATTGGTGATGTAATTATTAGTTCATGGATAAGATTAGAATTATTTGTTGATTGTAGGGCTCTTCTAAAAAAATTGTGTGATTTTGAAAAAGAATATGGTTTTTTTGCTGAGCAGGGTAAAAGAAGAAGTATTTTTGCGGATTTTGGTTTTTTATATCTATCAATAACTCTATTTTGGAATCTTTTTATTTCAGGCCTATTTAATGACTCTATTGTTGTTGCATTGAGAGTATTATTTTCTATCAAAGGTGTTTTTTCCTCTAAAAAATCATAATATTTTTCATCTAAAGTTCTTAGAACACTTGTTAGATGTGGACTTGATTTTACTCTTTTTTCAACTAGATCTCTTAAATTATTTTGTCTTATACAGTTTCTAATCTTTTTAATTTCAGAAAAAAGCATATAATAATTGTGATAAAGAATCTCTTCAAATATCATATCTTTTGGTTTTTTCTTAAGTCTGATGCAAATAGGGCAAGTGCACGGATTTTCTTTTAGATCATTTATTTTTTTATTTCCATCACTAAAAAACATAAATTTTTTTCTAGCTTTTATGATTGCATTAGTTGAATCAAAAAGATCAATACCTAAGTATGTTAATAATGATAAATTAGAAGGGTCAGAAATTGCAGGTAAATATAATATTTTTTCATATCCGATTTTTTCTCTAATTTTTATTATCTCATATAAAAAATCATTTGGTTTTCTAAAAAGTTGATATGCATATTTTAAAACATATATTTTTGTTTCATCAATCTTTTGTAAATTATTCTCTTTAATGGAACAAAAATCTTTATCTAAATCTACATTTTCTAAAGATTTTACAGATGGTTTTTCAAAATCTTTTTCTTTGTTAGTTAAAACTATTTCAGAAAAAACCGGTGCTTTGAAACGATTTGTATCTACAAATAAAATATTTGGAGAATTAATTTTTTTATTTTTTATCTTGATTTCTCCGATATGGCCAGGTCCATCTTGCTTTAAGATTCTAAAATTCATTGTCTTTTTGTATATAAAACTAGTTTATAAGACATTTTAGTGTCTAAAGTATCTTTGACCTGAAAAAACCATAGCAATTCCATGTTCATCTGCAGCATTTATCACTTCTTCATCCCGTATGCTTCCCCCTGGCTGAATTATAGCTTTTACACCTGCTTCAGCAGCTAGATCAACTGCATCACGAAATGGGAAAAATGCATCACTTGCTAGAGTGCTTCCTTTTATGTTTTCTTTTCCTTTATGTGTTGCAATCCATGCAGCATCTACTCTTGCAGTCTGACCTCCGCCAATTCCAACAGTCTGGGTATCTTTTACAAATACTACAGAGTTTGATTTAACATGTTTTACTACTTTTACTGCAAATTCCATTGATTTAAGTTGTTCTTTTGTTGGTTTTTTCTTACTTACTATCTTCCATTCTTTTCTTGGTGTTAAATAGCTGTCTCTTTGCTGAGATAAGAATCCTCCTACTACACTTCTAAATCTCATGCCTTCTCTTTTGATTTTTTTGTCAAGATCTTTTAATTCAAGGATTCTAAGATTTTTCTTTTTTGAAAAAATCTTTTTTGCCTCTTTTGAGAAACTTGGAGCAATTACTACCTCTAAAAATAAGTTAGAAAGTTCCTCGGCTACATCTTTTTTTACTTCGCGGTTGAAACTAATTATTCCGCCAAATGGTGAATATGTATCAGTTGAAAAGGCATCTTTCCATGCTTTTAAAAGATTATTAGAACTAGCTACTCCACAGGGTGTTGCATGTTTTATAATAACACATGTAGGCTCAGTGTATTCTTTTATTGCTTCTATCGCACAATCTCCATCAAGAATGTTATTGTATGATAATTCTTTTCCTTGGAGTTTTTTTGCATTTGTTATGGATGGTTCTTTTAATTCAGGTATTTCTTTGTAAAAAGCTCCTTTCAAATGCGGGTTTTCACCGTATCTCATATCTTGTTTTTTACGCATTGTTATGCTCTGTGTGTCTGGTAAGCAGTCATTTGTCCATCTTTTTCTAAGATAATTAGATATAATTGTATCATATTGAGCTGTATGAGTGTATGCATCTATTGCTAGTTTTTCTCTTTCAGAAACACTAATATCTCCTTTTTCCTTGAGAGTTTCTATTACATTTTTGTATTGATTTTTATCTGTTACAACTATTACATCTTTGTAGTTTTTGGCTGCAGATCGTATTAGAGTTGGCCCGCCGATATCAATGTTTTCAATTACTTCATCTATTCCTACTTTTTCTTTTTTAATTGTTTTTTCAAATGGATATAAGTTACATACAAGCAAATCGATCGTATCGATACTATGTTTTTTTAAAGTATTCATGTGTTCTTTGTTTTCTCTTTTTGCCAGAATGCCGCCGTGTACTTTTGGATGTAGGGTTTTGACTCTACCATCTAGCATCTCTGGAAAATTAGTAATTTTTGATATTTCAATTATTGGAACATTTGATTTTTGTAAAACACTAGCTGTTCCCCCAGTTGAAATAATTTTGATATTTAGTCTGGTTAATTCTTTTGAAAAGTCTACTATTCCTTCTTTGTCTGATACACTAATTAATGCTCTTTTTATCTTCATCTACTGTTACCCAAAATGCATAGTAATATTGCTCATAAACGTTTGGGTTTTTTATGAGTTTTTTTCAACTTGAATTGCGTCTTTAAGACTTATTTTTCCTTCCAACACTTTTTTTGCAGTTTCCTCTGAGATTGTAAATCTACCATTTGTAATAATCCTACTTTTTTCCTGTATGTTTCTTATCTCACCTTTTGTTGGTTCTAAAGGAAGCTTGCTTTGTACTTTTCCGCCGTGTATAAGTGCTATAGCTGCAGCAGCTTCACTATCTCGTAAGTGTCTTTTTACTTGAGGGGAAGGAGTTGTTTTTGTTTCATCAACTATTTCGATAGGTATCTTTAGAGGTATTAATGAATTTATAATTCTGTTTCTTGATAGAATTGATCCGTGGCCAATTCTAATAATAGTTTGAATCGAGGGATACTCTTTTAAAAATCTTTTTACTTTTTCTGTAACTTCCTTAGGGCTTTCAACATGTGTCTTAAAAAGAAGCATATCATCTCCTACAACTGCAATACCTGGTTTGTCCCCTGGATCTATTCCGATATATATTGTTTGGTAGAGATCTTTACCTATCAATGTCTGGACTGCTAAATCTATTGCGTGTTCTACTGTATCATATGCATCAGCTGCAATAACATTTGTTTTTTTCACATCATGTAATTCATTGTTAGATGTTAAAACAACTCCAATTCTACTTGGAATGTTATCAAGCGAAGAAAGAGAAACATAAGGAATTTTTCTTTTCCGAAGTATCTTTAAGATATCATAATAAAGAGAAAAATTTTTTGTGTAAACTCCTATAGTTTTCATTATAGAAATAATAATAAGTAATAATATAATGTTTTTGACAAATTTTTATATCTTAGGTTATCTCTCCCAAGAATATTTGTTATCAAGATATTCTGCCCAAAATAATCTAAGTTCATTTTTAATAAGGTTTTTTCTTTCTAAAATTTCAAATTTTCTATTAGCAACTTTATCTAATTTACTACCAAGACTCAAATCAGATAAATTATCCTCTAAAAAGTCTTCTATTCTAGCATATCTTCTTTTTATTTCAACATTTATTCTATTTTTCTCAGTGATAAACTTTACTAGTCTATCATTATTTTTCCATTTTTCTCTAAAATCTTTAACATTTTTTCCCATCTTTAAAGGCGGTCCTTGATGTATTCTTGTTTTTGATAGATCTTCTTTATCTGTTTTAAATATGATATAAATATCCTTATTTTTTCCATCAATGAAAAATTTTGAATCCTGTATTTTAAAATCATTTCTTTTGCAGGCATCTTTTATTGAGTTTTCCGCTTTTCTTATCTGAGGATATAGATTTTCGTCTATCATATCGGGCTTATTGATTCTTACTCCAATATATTTAGCATCCTGTTTTTCAATTTCTTTTTCAATTTTTTCAAGTGGCCATGGTTCAACAGGATTTGGAAAAAAGAATTTGATTTTAGGTTTTTTGAGGTATTCCTTTGAGGCTTTTTTAAAAAGTTTGAATTTTTCATAAATTAATGCCGATGCAACATTTCTTTCAGGATCTACTGGATCTATAAACACTAGAGGTGTATCAAAATCATGTATTACTTCTGTGTTTTTTTCCAATGATATTTTTTTTCCTTTTTTCCATTTTGAGGCATTTTTTATAAGATTTTCAAAGCTATCATAGTATAGTATTAATATTTCACATAAATAACCAGAAAAACCCTGAATTTGTGCTTCTGCACCATAGCAGTTTATTCCTTTCAAAAATTGTTTGAAAAGTCTTACTTCTTTTTTTTGCGTTTCTTTTAGGTTCTTAACTATATACTCTGTATGAAGAGGTGTTCTATCTACTGCTGATAACTTTTGTTTTGCATTTTCTATCTTGTAACAGGGTACGATTTCTACATAATAATTCTTAAAGTATCCTCTAATATAGGGATGCTCTGCATATGATTCTTCAGTTTTTTCTAAAATATTTTTACCAATAGAAAGACTGTTTTCAGAAATTTTTTCTTTTGCAAAATTTGTTGGAAAACATAAAAAAAAGTCAATATCCATGTTGTTCATTAGATATGTGTCTTTAGCAATAGATCCTACTAGTATTATCTCTACGGGTAAATTCCTTTTTTCAATTTCTTTATTTATCTCAATTTTTATCTCTTTTAAAATTTCTTTAAGTTTTATTCTGTATTCTTCTGTTGGTGAAATTTTTTCTAGTACTTTTCTTTCTGTTTCATTCATAAGTTTCTTTTTTGTGGATGTATCTTTCTATTAAAAATATTGTTACTAGTGCTACAATTACCCCTGCTATTACATCTGTTATCCAATGAATCGAGAGATATATCACTGAAATTAGGACTGTTATCATTATAAAATAGGTAAAATATTCAAATTTCTTATTATTTGTTTGACTTCCGGTGTAAGCTAAAAATATTGCCATTGCTGTATGAAGGGAAGGTAAGCAGTTATCACTGGTTGTGGTTGTGTAAAAAAATTGTTCAATTGTTGGTAGTACTGTTTCAAGTGCTGATTCGCCGCCATAAAAAGTGTATACATTTGTTATGGGTAAGAAAAGATAGAATGGGAGAGCTATGATATAAGTAATTACTAGTGCATAGGCAAGGCTTTTTAGAGCTTTTGTTTGACGGTCTAAGATATAATATAATAATGCAAACCATAAACTAAAAGGATAGATAACAATGTAGATTAAAACAAAAAAATGTAAAATACCGGGTGTCCAAAGATTGGTAAATGAATATACTATTCCATCTTCTATTGTTACAATAGTATTTGCAAAATCGTATCCAACAAATTCTGTTGCAATTGGATCTAAAAAATTTACTTCAAATATATGAAAACTTACTGCTATTATAATCATTAAAAGAAGCTTGTATTGTTTTAGCCCCATCATAATAAGTTTTTTTATATCCAGAGGGATTTTTTTGAAAAAATCTTTTGGAGTTAAAAATATTATTCCAAAAACTGCAAGTACTAAATTTGCTAATAAAAAATATATAAGCCACATATGATTCTCCTAAACCTAGATTTTTATCTCTTTTAAAGTTGTATAAATGGGCCCCTTAGGGGTTAATTCGCTTTTTTTGAGTTTGATTTTTTCTACTTTCATTTTTAAAAGTGTTTCATCCTTAAATTTGTTTAAAATCTGAAGTATTTCATCTTTGTTTCTCCCGCTTTTTATTCTTGCGATAGTTATATGGGGTGAAAATTTTCTTTTTTCTTTTTTAAAACCTATTTTAGATAATTTTGCATCTATTTTTTTTGCAATTTCAGCAATTAACTGTGATTTTTCAATTCCAATCCATAGAACTTTTATGTAATTTTCATTAGGAAATGCGCCTGTGCTTTTTAGTTCTATTTCAAAGGGATCAACATTTTCTACTGATTTTTCAATAATTTCCTTGATTTTATCAATATGTTTTTCATCAGTATCTCCTAAAAATTTTAGAGTTATATGCATTTTTTCTGGTTTAACTATCTTTAAGTTTGCACCACTTTTTTCTAATTTATTGATTATTTCTTCTATTTTTTTTGAAACTTTGATATCAATTGCTATAAATCCTCTAAAATTAGGCATGTTTAACCGGACCTACTCAAAAGGTATAGGGTTTTTTTCTATAAATGCTCTGTTTTTTTTGACAATGATTGTTAAGAAAGATATATAAAGTATAAATTACAAAGTATAACTTTAATGAGGAGAAATATGGAAAAGAAATGTATTATTAACAAATTTAAATCATATGCTGAGCTGGTAAGGCCTTTTACTCTTCTAGCTCCTTTGATAGTATCAGTTTTTATTATGATGGCAAGTTTTTTTTATAGTAATAATCAAGGATCAGTAATTTCAAATCTTTTCTTTTTAATAATTCCAGCAGGAATAGTTCTTGCAATACTGAATGGTGCATCAAATACTCTTAATCAAATAACTGATTTAAAAACAGATGAAATATCAAAACCTTATAGGCCTCTTCCAAAAAAATCTCTAACAATATTTGAGGCCAAATTCATAACAATCATATTATATGCAATTTCCATTACTTGTTCATATCTTATAAACACCGCCTTCTTTCTATTTGTATTTTTAATTACATTTTTTACAGTAACTTACTCACTTCCACCTAGATGCAAAGATAAGCTCTTTATAAACCAATTATGGGTTGGTGTACCCAGAGGACTTTTAGGAATACTTGCTTCTTGGAGTGTTTTTTCAAATCCATTGCAGCCTTTACCCTTAGCTATAGGTTTAATAGCTATGTTGTTTTTAATTGGGGGATCAATTACTAAAGACATAACTGATTCAGAAGCAGATAAAAAAACAGGTACAAAGACTCTAATAAATACATATGGAATAAAACAAGCAGCTTTAATGGCTTTTCCATTTATGTTTTTTCCTTTCGCTCTTATTCCAATACTCATAGATAGTAGAATAATAGATGCTCAATTCTTTTTACTTACATTTCTTGCAATACCTGCATTTTATATTTTTTATCTAATGATAAAAGATAGCAAAAAAGGAAAAAGATTAGAGAATACTTCATCCTGGGCTTTAATGTATATTACCTATTTTTTCTTTGCATTTGGTTTTTCGGTTCTAACAATTGCTGGAAAAACAATTATCTAAATTTTTATCCTCCGCTTATCATATGAATAACAGCAATTTTTGAGTTATCTGGGATTTTTACTTCAGAATATTTTTTTCTAGGAATTAATTTATCGTTTATTTTTACAATCACAAGAGGAAAAGAATATTTCATACGTTTTAATAATTGATTGACAGTTTCATTTTCTACGTATTCAACTTTTCTTTTGTTTACTTCAATCATTTGTCTTCACCAAGTAATATTTCTAAAACAAGATTTGCCTGCCAATTAGCAAGTAAAGTTACCCTTGGCGCAGTGAGAATATCTTTATTGCTATCCTTTGCATCTTCATCATAGATAATATATAGCTTATCAAGTTTTTTTGTTTTAATTCTATCAATATGTCCATATCCAGATACACCGCTACATGAAACAATTGGAGTATCAACTAAATTTTTTGTAATATCTTCGATAAAATTTGTTTTTGTTTCAGCATCATCAAGTGCTTCAACAATAATATCACAATCTAAAAAAGGTTTATGCATAGAACCTGAAATTAGTTTTTCATTTAACACATCAACTTTTATTGACTCATCTATTCTTGAAATATTTTCTTTTAATGCCTCAACTTTTACGTTTCCAATTTGATCTTTAAAATAATACTGGCGGTTGAGGTTAGTTTTTTCAACCTTGTCAAAGTCAACAACAATAAGTTTTCCAACGCCACACCGGGCAAGAGAAACTGCAACATTTGAACCAAGGCCTCCTGCACCTGCAATACCTACTCTTGATTTTTTCAGTTTCTTTTTTATTTTTTCTTGCTTGGTAATATTCATAAAAAGTTACCATTTTTCCCAATATTTGGGATTGCTACTTGGTGGTTTTTCACCTACTTTGTATTTACCGCCCCATTTATTAAGTTCTTTTTTAGAATCTTCATCGATTTTCTTCTGAAGCATAGTTAGCATTTTTTTATCGGTAAAGCCTAATTCTTTCATTTTTTGAGGTGTTGGTACCCCATTTTGAGTCCAACCGCGCCTGTAATATACTGCATCTGTAAGTTTCTGGTATTGATCTTGACGATAATCATATAATGTTTCCATTTTTTCTTTTACAGACATTTTTTCTATTTTTTCTTCTGATATTCCAAGCTTATCAACAAGTTGCTTATCATATCTATCTTCTCTAGATTTATATTCCATTTCAGTTACAGGTCCCATAGATCGATATGGTATCCAATCATCTTTTCTTCGACCTCTACCGAGCCATACATTCAAAGCTCTCTGCCAGTTATAACATCTTTCACTTTGCAAGATAAGTTCTTTTCTATTTACATTCCAGCCAGTAACAGCGTTTTGATAATCAACATAGTTTTGGATATGCCCTGGAATCTTTTCTGGTTCGTCAGTTTCTGCGTTATCAATAGGTTCAATATCATTCCAAGGAAGTTTACATAGGCCATTAAGACCAAACCATGTTCTCCACATTGGAAACCAATGAAGTGCTTCTGCTTTATCCTCAAAAGTAGGTATCTGTTTATTAACCATATCAATAAAGATAAGCCATGCTTCATCATGCTGAGGTCCTTTTAAAGTAAGACCATATCCACCCTGTTGAGCAAGTGATTCCTTTGTTACATATTCAGAAAACTCAAGCCCTTTACTTTCCATACCGGCATCTTCAATAAATTTCGGATCCCCCCAACCTTTCTTTATTAACCAGTCTTTTACTCTTCTAATTCCTTTTCCAGCTATTTTTACAAATTCGCTTTTGTCTCCTCTAGCTATTCTATGAATAAGTTCTAAAGCAGCATGTGCATTTCCAAAAAAAAGTTCCAAGCCATTACATCTCTCTTTATTTAATATCCCATTTTCATACATTTCCATATAAAATGCTATAGCAGTTCCAGTAGATATTGTATCTAGGCCATATGTATCACAATAGAAATTAAATTCAAGAGCCCAAAAGGTGTCCCATATACTCATGTTAGAACAGCAACCTATTGTCTCATATTCTGGACCATCCACAGTTACTTTTTCTCCTTTATATGGACCAGTTCTAACATTAAAACCATCCACTGTTTTTGCACAGGCAAGCGTACAACCATGCCAACAACCATCTGGAATAACCTGTGTGAAAAGCTTATAGAATTGATCTGAATATATTCTTGGTGCCTTCGGAAAACTGCCGAACCTGTAGTTCTCGCAGGGTAATAGATCATAGTCATCCATTATTTCAACCAAATGGCTAGTACCAACAGTACGCATATTACATTGTTCTCTATCATGATCTCTAATCTCCTGATGGATGCTTTTTCCAAGTTCTGCAAGTTTTGAAGGATCTGCTGGATTATTAGTTACACCATCAATTTTTTCTACTTTTGTCACAAGACCTTTTATTTTTTTATCGCGAAATACAGTTCCAAGTCCTCCTCTACCCGCTTGCTTCATTCTTGGTATTTTCCTCCGTATATCATAAAAAGAAAAATTAAGACAGCCCCAATAACTATTTTCTGAGCCTTTTCCAGCTGATACAACGGAAACCTTTTGTCGAGATTCATCTGTATCTTCTGTTGCATACATATGAGTTAATTGATCTGCTAAAAGATGAGAGTTTGTCTCCTCATTTGGTGCAGTTTCTATTGTTATTTTACCTTCTTCACCATCAATTACAACAACAACATCTCTATCGGCTTTTCCCTGTAGTTCTACTGCATCAAAACCTGCAAACTTTAAGTATGGTCCAAAAAAACCTCCTACATTGCTATCACATATTATGTCTGTTGACGGAGAAACAGTAAGACACAATGATTTTCCAGAACCTGGATATTGAGTTGTTCCGCATAGGGGGCCTGTAGTTATAATTAATTCATTCTCATTACTATCCCATCTGGTAGTTGGTTTAATTGAATCCCACATAAGTTTAAGACCAAAACCACGACCACCCGTAAAGAGCCTTTTCATATCCTCTGTTACTCTTTTTTCTCTAATTTCATTTTTATCAAGATTAATATAAAGAGTTGTACCTGCAAAGCCCCGCTCAATTTTAGATTTATTATATTTATATTCTGCAAGAACTTTATGTTTTGATTTTAGTTTTTTTAAGTTCCATTTATATTTAGTATTTCCAGTCTCATATTTTTGTATGGGTATTTGCCCTTCAGTCATTATTTACTCACTCCTAATTTATGATAAACGACTTCTTTGATTTCATCAATTTTTTCTTCAACTAATTCAAGTGCATCATTTGGACATGCTCTTACACAGGCTCCACATGATATACATTTAAAAGGTTCAATTCTTGCATCAGATTTTCTCATAGCTCCAACAGGACAAAAACCAACACATGCCTGACAACCGACGCATTTATTTTTATCGAGCCATATAACACCATTTTTCTTTCTATATAGTGCACCTACCGGGCACATATCAATGCATAAACCTCTCTGATCACATACATTCATTTTGTAGGTATCTTTAGATTTTATTATTCTAATTGCTGATTTATCTCCACCCTCATCAGTTTTAAAATGTATTTTTGAACAAGCTTTTTCACACTCCTTACAACCCTTGCATTTTTCAGGGTAAAATTTTAAAACTTTGACTGTTTTAGGATGGTTTGTTTTTTTTCCCATTTTATGCACCAACTATTAACCAACTTCCGACAACAGTTATCCAACAAATTGCAGATATTCCTAAAGTTGTTGGGTAATATATCTTGTCTTTTATTGTCAGATCTATTCTACTTGTTCTAAGAACTACTGGTGTGATTATTCCACCTAGAAATGCAGCAAGTAGCCCACTTGATAGTATCTTTGGTATTGTTGCTATTAGATTTTGAAGATAAAAACCATTTCCATCAATAACTGGTGTTAATATTTGAGTTATGATATAGCCAGTTACATAAATAGTGTATACTGTAAATATTCCAAAGCTAACTTGAATCGTTAGGTTCCTATTTTTTTCAAAATCAAATGAAAGATATCTCCACAATATTTCAAATATCATTGCTTCGGAAATGATTGCTATTGCCGAACATAGATGACAACCCATCAATGGATTAAACATTCTAAGAGATCCTGCGACAAGACCCATTCCAATTTGCATGCCAGGTTGTCTAAATATTAACCTACTCATTGATAGGAAAAATATTGCAAAAACACCTGTCATCAAGGCACCGGATGGAAGCCCCAAATCACCTAAAACTGATCCAATTATTACTTCAGAAAATCCCCAGAGAGATCCAAATATTAAAATTCCTGCAATTAATCTTTTTTTATCCAATTATATCACCTCTATTTCTACAACATCACTTATCCAGAAGGCTTGTGCTTTATCTTTAAAACATACTCGCCCATAATCTGTTAAAACTCCTTTTTTCATATCTTCCCAATTTACTGTTTTTTGATACGAGTCTTTTGCAATTATTGTATATTTATGACAAGAAGGACAATTAACACCTGAAAAAGTAATAAGCTTATCAAGTGATAAACCAGTTTTTTCCCCCTCATTTGTTTCAATGGATTTTATCTCAATTGACTCAAATATTTCTTCTTTGCTAAACTTTTGATTATTTACAATTATTGTATCTTTTTCTGAGGTCATCTGATTTGCATTTACATAAAGAGCTGAAAAAGACCCAATTAATAATACAATTATTGCTAAAATCGGTATTAGTTTTTCCTTCCCCATTGACATCGGTCCACGGATAGAGACAGTTGTATATAAAAATTATGAATGTTTTTTTTAATTTATTTTATTTGTCTTGAGACTTCGTGCTTTTTAATTATATTCTCAATTGTTTTAACATCGCCCATTCCAACTTTGAATATTTCTTCGTTGAAGAGTTCTTTTTTATTTGGGTCTTTCATAAATGTAAATTGTTTTTCTTCATCAAGTAAAGCTGATTTTATTTCCTCTTCATTTGTTAAATATCTAAAAGATGGTTTAGGTTTTCTTTTTTTAATCTCTTTATCAGTGTCTGACTTTTTTATAATTCCATCTACTAAATCATCAATTGATTCATACAGTCCCATTTTAACCCTCTAAGTAAGATAATAAAATAATGGTTTTTAATGTTTGTTATACAATTCTTTTTTTAAGAAAAAACAAATTTTATAAGGATATTCATATTTCTAAATTTAGAAATACGGGGAGGAAAGTTAATATTATGGTCGAAAAATGTCCTAATTGTGGTAATGAAATTCAACCTAACAACAAATTTTGTAAAAATTGTGGTTATAAAGTTGTAAATGAAACATCTGGTTCTATGCAAAGTAATCATCAACCAGCACCCGCACCAAGACAACCTAGGCCTACTCAGCCAATGCCATATAATGCACCATCAAAACATAGTGGGCCTGGAACCGCTAGTTTGGTGCTTGGTATAATATCAATGTGTTTGATATGGCTTTCATTTTTTCCAGTTGTAGGTTTTTGGTTGTATCTAATAATACTATTTCCAATGAGTCTTATTGGAACTATCCTTGGTGGTTGGGCTTATTGGGGTAAAGCAAAAGATAAGTTTGGTTTAGCTGGATTTGTATTAAGTCTGCTGGTTATCATAATTGGATTAGTTATTTCATTGGTGGTATCGTTCTTTCTTTTTGGAATGAGATATTACTAAAATTTTAAATCAATCCATTTTTTCTTATTTTTTTACTGTATTTTCTTAGTATTTCTTCTTGATTAGGCCTCCACTGTATTTTTTCTAAAAGATAGTATGCAATATCGTTATTTATGTCAGATATTCTTCCAGGGGCTAGTTTTAAATAATTGTCGATTAAAACACTGCATAGTTTGTATTTTTCTTTTGTAAACATTGGATCTGTTGATAAAATTGATGCACAAGCACCAGCTATATCCTCAACTGGTTTTCCATATCTCACTTCTTCAAAATCAACACCCCATATTCTGTCTGTAAAAATGAAGTTTCTAAGAGACGGATCGCCATGTATCAAAAATTTTTCATTTTCTTTAAAAAAATTATGTAGTTTATAAAACCACTCAGAGAGAAGAATCATTAATCTTTCTTTTTCTTGATATGTTGTTTCTTCGTTGTTTATTAAATCACACAGATTTTCACCCATAATATAGTTCATTATCAAAACATTATTTTTTTCGTCTTTTTCATAAACTATGGGTGTATCTAGTTTTGATTTAGCTTTTGATAGGATTTTATATTCATTTTCCATATTTTTCTTTAAACCTGGGACATACCATTTTAAAACCCGAGGATTTTCTTTCATTGTAACATATGAAACTGTGTTTTTTTTACTTTTAAAAATCTTTTGTAAAATTGTATTTTTGTATTTTTTACTTTTTCCAATTAAATCTTTAATATCTCTCATTTACAAATTTAATATAAGAGATAAAGAAAAAAAGGTTGTGGTTGTTTATTTTTTTCATTCTTCAATTATTTCTATTGAAGCTAACATTTTTGCCCATAGGCTTGAATCTGTATAATAACCATCAACAAAAGAAAGTATCATTGGCCCCTCGTCTGAATCTTTGATATATTCGCTTTCTTGCATATATGCAACTATCATTGTAAGGGTTGCATTTCCTTGTGGTGCTCTTGTTTCATTGTAAAGCTCAACTGTTCCGTTGATTTGGTCATATGAGTATTCTCCTGTATATCCATCTGTTGACGCTGTTTTTATGCTATAATTTTCTGGTGGGTTTTCAAATTCTGATAATAGCGTTTTTATTTTTACACCCGTGTAATTATATGGTCCAGTTGTTGAAGGTTTTCTACTTATTTTTCCACCTATCGCTGTGTAAGAATCAATGGACATAATTTCTTCTAGTGTGTAATTAATTTGTTCTTCTCCGTATATTAAAGTTAGAGCGGTCTTGGATGTATCATTCTGATTTTCATCATTTGTATTATCTTCAGATTCTGTGTTATCAGTATTTTCTTGTGGTAAATTTACATATATCATTACCATTGCTGCTAACGCTAAGACAATTATTAGCCCGATTGTTAGCATTTTATTTGTATTCTTTTTTTCTGCCATGGTTTTTTTGTGAAAAATAACTTATTTTTAAGTATTGTTATTTTTAGAAGGTTGTTTTTTTGATGTCAAATATATCCCTGTTAGAATAATCCCACCTCCAATTAGAGTATATGTTGAAGGTGTCTCAGAAATCCACGGCATTAGATATGCTAAAATTGTTGATCCTATTGGCTCGCCAAGAAGTGCAACTGATGCAACTGATGCTCTTATATATTTTAAAGACCAATTATAGAGAGTATGGCCAAGAATGCCAGCTACAAAAGCCATCAAAATTATTATTCCATAGTCTTCTATTTTTATTGAATACTGATTAGATTGGCTGAATATAAAAACAAAAAAGAGAACAATTGTTGCAACACTATATACCATGAAAGCATAAGATACAACTGATACTTTTTTTCTAACCTTTCTTCCACCAAGAATATATAAACCTGCACATATCCCGCCGATTATTGCAAGAATATTTCCCTCGATACTATCTGCAGTTAATAATGGTCCTAGATCATAATTTCCGAGTACTAAGATAATAACACCAATAAGTGATATTACAATCCCAGTAGTATTTAGAAATGTTAACCTTTCTTTTAAAAAATAAAAAGCAATCGGTGCAACAAGGACGGGATGGGCTGTAACTAGGATAACAGAGCTTGCAATAGAAGTGTAATTTAATGATGAAACCCAAGTAAAGAAATGAACTGATAGAATAATTCCAATTCCTATAATCAAAATAAATGTTTTTTTATCTATTGTAAACAGTTCTTCCCTATATTTTTTGTATAATAATAAAAATGGAAAGAGAAATAATACTGTAAAAAATAGTCTGTAAAAAGCAATATCTATAGGAGTCATTCCCCTTCTTAGAAGTGTCTCAATAAATATTGCTGCAAAAGAAACTGATGCAACTGAAATAAATAGACCGATACCCGCTTTTTTATCCATAAATAAAGATAGTTAACCTTCTTTTCTATTTTGTTTTTATGGTTTTTAAACCATAAGAATTATATCATTATTTTTTCTATGTTCTTTTATGGAAAAACCATTTGTTATTGGAATTTATGGCCATTCAAATAGTGGTAAAACTAATTTGATTGTAGATCTAATAAAATACTTTCGATCAAAAGACTTTAAAGTTTCATCTGTTAAGATATCTAGTAAAAAAGATAGATTTGATGGCCCAAAAAAAGATTCTTTTAGACATACCAAAGCTGGATCTGATTTAGTTGTTTTGGCTTCATCACTTGAGACAGTTTTTTTATATGATAAAAAACAGGACATTTCTGAAATAATAGAAAAAATTTCTTCTTTTGATGTTTTTGATATAGTTTTTGTTGAGGGTGCAAATGATAAAAAAACACCAAAGATCAGATTAGGTGAAATTGATGAAAGAGAAAATACAATTCACACCTATTTCGGTGATTTTTTAAGATTAGTAAATATTATTACTGAAGAGATGAATAAAAGGATTGATAAAGATGAGTGAACTAAAAATTAAGGTAAATGATAAAAAAATTCCATTGACTGAATTTCCAGAAGAATTTATTAAAAATACAATTTTTGGTATCTTAAAATCATTAAAAGGTGTAGAAAATATTGATACATTTGAAATAAAACTAGAAGAATGATCTCTTATTTTTTCAATGAATAAATTATTCTGTCAGTGTCTTTTCCTTTTGTTTCTCTTTTTATTTTATCTATTTCTGGTATCTCACCAGTATTTTTTACATGAGTTCCTGCACATGGACATATGTCAAATTCTTTTATTTCAACAATTCTTAGTTTTTTGATAAATTTTGGAAGTAGGTCTAGGTTTGCTCTTTCTGTGTTCACTCTTTTTTCAAGTGTTTCTCTATTTTCTTCATAGATAGTAATTGAGCTTTCTTTTGAAACTATCTTATTAAATTTCTTTTTAATTTTTTCTAAGTCTTCTTCAGAAAAAGTTATTGGCTTAAAATCAACTCTAGAGTAATCTGCATGTATTTGGTTTCCAACAGTCCTTGCGTTGTAATCATCAAAAATTATTCCTGAGAGAATGTGCTGGGCGGTATGCATTTTCATATGGCTGTATCTTTTGTCCCAATCAATTTCTGCATGAATTTTAGCTCCAACTTCTGGTTTTTCTCCTTCTATTATATGTTTTATTGCACTGCCTTTTTTGATCACTTCTTTTATTTTTGATGTTTTATTGCTCCAACTGATTGTTCCGGTATCACTGGGCTGTCCTCCTCCTTTTGGATAAAAAGCTGTTTTATCGAGTGTTACATAATCTTTTTTGTTTTTTGTCACTATAGCATCGAATTCTTTTATGTAGTTGGATTCAATATTTTTCATATATAGAAGTTCTGTCATATTATAGAAAAAATAGTTAGTCTTTTATCAATTTTTTTGTTTGTTTTTGAGAAGAGGAAGATTTTTTGGGCTTTTTTTAGAATTAACTAGATATAGACCAGTTATAACAAGTATTCCACCTAAAATAAAAAATAAAGTTATTCTCTCATCTATCAGAAAATAACTTAATATAGTTGATACCACGGGTATACCATATAGATAAGGGCTTATTTCACTAGCATCTTTTGTTTCAAGAGCTATATACCAGAGGGTATATGCTGTAATAGTTGAAAATATGCCTAAGAATATTAATGCGCCCCAAGATGTAAAAGATAGGTTCATAATTTGAGTGGGTAGATCTGTATTTATAAAAGGAATTAGGCCAATACTACCTAAAAGCATTGCATATACGGTAAGAGAAAGTCCCGTATATCTTTTTAGCATTTTTTTACCTGCTATTGTATAAAACGCACCCATCAGAGCTGCAAATAAAACCCCAATTGCACCATATATGTAATCAATTTCTATTTTAGCTCCAGCACTTCCATATAGTGAGATAATTACTACCCCTAGAAGAGATAACAATATTCCAAATCCTTTTTTTATTGTGATTTTTTCTTTAAGATAAACTATTGACATTATTGCTACAAAAACGGGTATTGTAGCAATAATCAGACTTGCTGCCCCTGCGGATACAAATTGTTCCCCGTAATTTAAACCAAGGTGATAACCTATAACTCCAAAAAAACCAAGTAAAAATATTGGAATTATATCCTTTTTTTGCAAAACATTCAGCCTTTTTGATTGAAGCGGGATAAAGATTAATAGGATTATACATACAACAACAAACCGCATTATTGTAAGGTTTATAAAAGAAAGTTCTTCTAGTAAAATTTTTATGAATGGAAAAGCACATGCCCAAAATAGTATTGGGAGTAGTATTAAAATTAAAAATTTTGATTTTGATAATAGTTCTTTTTCCATCTTTTGATTCTTTCTGCTGTATTACAATCTTCTATAAAAAATGAATTGAAAAAACTTTTTTTAGAATATTTTGTATTGTATTTTAGCAGTTCCACTTATTAACGAAAGCTCGGATCTTCATCATTTTATCTTCGTCAGCCATTTTGCAACTCTCCTATGTTATACTTTGTATTTTATACTATATAAATATTTCTAATATGTGGTTTTTGACTATTTTAAATGGTAACATACTTAAATATTGGATTATTTATACGATAATAGAAATCTATGAAAACACTTGTTCTCAACGTGGATCGTGACGATGATTTTGGGAGAAAAGCAAATGTTAAGAGCCCTATTATTGGCTATGAAAAAAATTTAGAAGCAGCTAATAAACTAGGCCAAGCCGATCCAGAAGATTCTGATTTAAATGCAATCTATTATGCAATTTCCACTTATCAGAAATTAAAAAAAGAAAAAAAAGATGTTGAAATTGCAACTATATGTGGCCATATAAAAGTAGGTTTGAAATCTGATGAAATAGTATCAAACCAACTTGAACAGGTTATAGAACAAACAAATGTTGACAATGTGATACTCATTTCAGATGGTGCTGAAGACGAACATATTCTTCCTATTATACAATCAAGAATAAAGATTACCTCAGTATGCAGGGTATCAGTTAAACAAAGCAAAGAATTAGAAGCAACATACTATCGTTTCTTGAAAATACTTGATGATGAAAAGGTATTGAAGCAGTTTATTTTGCCAATATCACTTGTATTAATTGTATGGGCTTTTTTTGTACTACTTGACATGACCGCAAGTGGCTTTGGTGCAATATTGCTAACTCTTGGAGCATATTTACTAATCAGAGTTTTTAGATGGGAAAAAAACATTGCATATATGTGGGAGGATATAAAGTCAGGTTTTTTAACTGGAAAACTTTCTGTATATACATATATTATCGCTGCAGTAATATTAATTGCTTCAGGTTGCCTTGCATATCAAAATACAGATTTTCAAAGTGATGTAGCACTTATTCCAATTTTATCTTTTGTAAAAAATGTGATATGGGGGATAGTACTTGGTGGGCTTGTAGCTTTATTTGGTAGAATAATTGATACCTATGTTAAAGATAAAAAGGTACTATGGACATACTGGGTTATACCTTTCTCGCTATTTGCTTTTGGTTTTATATCATATGCCGTTTTTTCAACGCTTGAAAAATCTCTTGAAGGGTGGCCATCAGAATTTATCATAGAATATTTCTTTAGCTTTAGTTTTATAGGTTATACTTTTGCAGGAATACTGATAGCATTAATCGGAGCAATCACTCATCACTACATAAAAGAAATGCACAGAACAGACGAAAAAGAAAGGGAAGTTGAAACTCAAACAAAAAAACTAGCAGATGAAAACTAGATTAAAATGAAATATAAAAATTGGAAACCATTTTATGAAAAAATTTTAAACGATTTTAATATCGATCAAAAAAAAGATTTAGAATCAGCAAAAATTCTTAACGAAATTATTTCTACAAAAGTGAAATTTAAACCTGCAACTCTTAAAAATTTGATTAAAAATAAGGATATACTTATTTTTGGAGCGGGTTCTTCTCTATTAGATTCTATAAAAAAATACAAAAATAAAATTGATAAATTTATAGTAATATCTGCAGATGGTGCGACATCTGCTCTTTTTGAACAAGGGATAATTTCTGATATAATTGTAACTGATTTAGATGGAAAAGTTTCTGATCAAATTGATGCAAATAAAAATGGAAGTATCGTTTTAATTCATGCTCATGGGGATAATATTGATAAAATAAAAAGAAATGTAAAAGATTTTTCTGGTAAAATTATAGGTACCACTCAAACTGATCCATCAAAATATAAAAATCTCTATAATTTTGGTGGTTTTACAGATGGAGATAGATGTGTATATCTTGCTGATCATTTCAATGCAAGAAAAATAATATTACTTGGCTTTGATTTCAATAAAAAAATTGGTAAATACTCTTTTTATGAAAATAAAGATATAAAGAAAAAACTAAAGAAACTTGAATGGTGTAAATATCTTATAGAACAACTAAAAAAACAAAACAGGAATATAAAATTTAAGTAATCCTTTCGGGAAGTTTAATAAATAGAAAGCTATTGCATTGCTCTAAATTATGACGTGGATAGATGGTCTTCTAATACTAATTTCGATTCTTTTAGGTTATTTCTTGGTAGTTGTATTGCTGCATAAAAAAGGAATTCTTGAAAAATATGGAATTACACTATATGGCCCAGCATTACTTCTTAAGACAAAAAAAGGACTTGGATTTTTAAAAAAATTGTCTAGTAAAAAAAGATTCTGGAAAGGATATGGAAACTTAGCAGTAATAGTTTGTTTTATTTCAATGATAATAATTGTTTTTATCCTCGTTTCTCAGTTTACTACTATGTTAAGCCTCGATTTAACACCTGCACAAAAAGAGCTACTTCCAGGACCTGAAATAGCATTAGTTTTACCAGGTATTAATCCAATACTCCCACTTGACTATTTACTATACATAATAGTAGCATTGATAGTTGCAATTGTCGTTCATGAATTTTCACATGGAATACTTGCATATATTGGAAATCTGAAAGTAAAATCCATGGGGATTTTGTATATGATCATACCACTGGGTGCATTTGTCGAACCAGATGAAGAACAATTAAAAAAAACAACTATTCCAAAAAGGATAAGGCTTTTTGCTGCGGGCCCTATGTCAAATTTTGTAGTTGCTCTTATATGTCTATTATTATTTTCATTTGTTTTTATGCCTGCAGCCCAGCCAATAGAAGGTTCAGAGATATTATTTTCCTATGAAAATACACCTGCAGATGAAATAAATATTCCAACAGGGGCACTAATTGTAAGTTTTAATGACACAGAAATTGAAGGCAGGGAAGATCTATCAACTGCACTCGACAACACAAAACCAAATCAAACAGTAACTTTTAGTTATTTGTATAAGGAAAAAAAATATACAAAAAACGTTACCCTTACAAGTTATTATGATGTGTTAGAAATAGTCAATGAATCTAATCTTAATACATCAAAGTTGAAAAATACTAGTTTTCTTGGCATAGCTTACAATATCTTCAAAGCAGATTTTATATCTTCAATGAAAAATCCATTGTATGATTTTCCAAATGGTTTTGCAAATATCTATTCAATACCTGTTTTCTATTACATTCAGGGATATAATCCTCTAATTGAACCATTCATTTCAAACTATGAGTTAAAAGGTCCTTTAGGAATTCTTCCAAAAGAACTTTTTTGGGGTTTTACAAATTTAATTTATTGGGTTTTTTGGCTTAATTTATTAGTCGGTCTATTTAACGTAATACCAATGGTTCCATTAGATGGTGGCTTTTTGTTTAATGATTATATTAAAGCAGCAATTAAAAAAGTTAAAAAAGATATTTCCAAAGAAAGACTTGATAAAATAGTTGGGAATATTTCTTTGATATTGTCATTGGTATTACTTTTTATTATAATATTTCCCTTTTTCTTCAAATATATATAAAAATAAAAAAGAAATTATTTCCCTTTTTTTATCTCCGTCTTACATGGAGTAGGAAGTTTCATAGCTGCTTTTCTTAAAGCATTTTTAGCATGAACAATATTTGCCTCTGTTGTTTCAACAGTCATTACTATTTGATCCGGTTGCACTCTTGCAGCTGTTCCCACGTTTTTTCCAAATGATGAACGCATTCCTTGACTAACACGATCTGCACCAGCGCCGGTAGCTTGTTTGTTTTCCCTGATAATTACATGTGGATAAACTCTAACCTTTAATCTGTAGTTTGCTGGCCCAATCTTTTTTTCTACAACTCTGTTAGCAGTAATACGGGCTGATTCAAGAGCAGTGTGTCTAATCTGACATTTTTCTTCTGCTTTTAAAACAATCATTATTGGAAATTCATCTGTTCTGTTTCCTAGTACAAACTGAGTGATATGAGGGTTTGGAATACCTCCTGTGTATTCTCTTCTTGTCTGAGGTTGTCCTCTGACGTATCTGTACATAGAGCCTGGTTTTCTTGCCATTTTTACACCTTAGTTACTCTTAGTAAAGCATTTGGAATAGATATCTTATTTATAACTCTTTTTACTGTTTTATATATAATTATTTTTTCTTATTTTATTTCTATCTCCATTTTCCAAGAGTTTTTATTTCCAGTAATTTCTTTACTTTTTATCTCTAAATTTCTTTTAAAAAGAGGGCAATTCAAAACATATGATTCTGTTTCTCCCCCTTCACCTCCAGGATTGATTTTATATTTATCATAAAGTTTTTTCATGTCATTTATGAATCTTTTATCAATTTTTCTACCAAGCCATTTATTGTCCAAAGGATAAGCAAATACGCCTATTATTACTACGTCAAATTTGTTTTTTATGAGTTCTTCTAGTAGGTCTAATTGATTTTTTTTCCATAATGGATTTAAGCATTTTAAATCGAGTTTATTAGTAATTTTTTCAATTCTTGATTTTTGATATTTTGATTCAATAGCACCAGTAACTATGGCTTTAATCTCATACTTTTCAATAGCGTTTTTTATTGCTTTTTCAAGATCTATCAATTCTTCTTCTTTTTTTCCTTTTGTTTCTTGGATAATTAGCGGTATATCCATTACCTCTGCTTGTTTTTTTACTTTTGTAATTGATGGTGTATGAAACATGTAACTTTCAGGATTTTTTGATACAATAGTAATCAAACAAGTTAAGTCATATCCTTTTTTTTTTGCTAGATATGCTGCATAAACTGAATCTTTTCCTCCAGAAAAAAGAACTGCACATTTCATTAAACCAAGGAAAATAAAGAGTATTATAAAATATTTGGTTAATAATTATCATTTTTTTATAGGAAAATCCCAAACTGATTTTTCTAGTTTAACATGTCCAATTATCTTTTTTTCACAAAATTTATTTTCTTCAGGGTGAAGACTACAATAATATAAACTTGGTCTAGAATCAATAGGCTTAAAATTGATACTTGATTCTATTGGTACACGTTTTCTAACAATTACTACTTTGTTTCTCTTTTCTTTTTTTGTTTCAACGATTTTAAAAGCTATGTTTTTTTGTCTGCTTTTTATGTATTCATTAACATGTTTTCTTACTTTTTTATGTTGTTTGGAACTTATTTCAATTATTTTTTTGGTAGTTTTTTTAGAAAAAGAAAAAAGATTTTTAAAAAAAGAAGTTGCATATCTGATCAAAGTTTTTTTAAAAGATTTGTTTTCTAATTTTATCTCAAAATTTTTTCTTTTTTTCTTTATTTTATTATGATTTTCATTAGTTTTTTGATCAAATCTTTTTTTAAGAACATTTAAATCAGCATATTCTTCTTCTTTCAAAAAATACCCTCATAGTTTCTTATTATTCTCGTTTATATTGCTCGAGTGTTCCATCGTCTTTTTCTTCAAATAATGGTATCTGCTTTGGTCTAGTAAATACAAATTTCTGATTATCTCCCATCTACAAGTATCCTCAGAATTTTAGAATATGTCTTTGCTTTAAAAATTGTGCGGAATAATCAAAATATTTTTTACAAGATCTCAGTTTTTTCTTTTAAGA
The DNA here is from genome assembly GCA_964518165.1 of uncultured Thermoplasmatales archaeon. Taxonomy (GTDB): domain Archaea; phylum Thermoplasmatota; class E2; order DHVEG-1; family DHVEG-1; genus CAYZTD01. Next base: position 10,962 of record CAZFFN010000093.1, on the reverse strand, counting down.
AATTTTAGTTATATTTATAATATTAAGTCGATTCTTATTGTTGTTCATATCTAGCATATAATATATGTTTATACAGTTGAATATGTAGATATTTATGCATGTAATTATTCCTGAGCAAATAATTTTATAAACCATAACTTGCATCTAGTTTTTGGACGGGATGCGAGAAGAAACTAGTGAAAATGATGTAGAGGAATCTATCGAAATAAAAAGGCCTCTAGTCATTAGAGCATTACGTAGAAGTAATGTCAGGAAAAAAATTGCTGAATATCTTTTTGATATTAGTCCTAGTAGTAGCTATACAAGTGAAATAGCATATAATGTTAAAACAACTCCAACAAATGTGATTGGTGCTATTAGGGGTATGGAATCCCGATATAAAACTGAGGAATCTCTTTTAGAACTTGGGTTAGTTCAAGAAAACAAACAAACAAAAAATATCAAGCTTTATAGTTTGACTTCTTTTGGAAAAGATATCTTGGAATTAATTAGGGAAAGAGATTAAAAAACTATTATTTTTTGTTTTGTCTTTTTGATAGTTGTTCTTGGCTGTAGTATTTTCTATGGCAGTTTGGACATGTAATTGGCGATTCCTTTGAACTTCTTACCCATCTATGACCGCAGAATGGACAATTTTCTCTTTTCAATAGTTTTTCCCCGTTTTAATCAATGTTAGTTTACTTTAAAAATATATCTGTTGTTTTTAAAATTTTGCATTTAATTTGAAATTATTTGCTTTTATTTTTATTAAGATTTTTTCATTTGACATTTTGTCATTTTGACAAAATATATAGAAATTTTTAAATATGATTATTAGCAGAGTATAACTTAGTTGGGGAGAACTTTGAACGCTGAGTACAAGTCAATTGACAATAAAAATAAACACAGATATTTAATATTTTTATCTATTACTTTTACAGTTTTACTTTTCTTTATTATTTTAAGTATCTCTTCAACAGCATCTTCTTCAGAATCAATAGTAGATTCTATAAATATTGGTGATCCTTTAGATGAAGCAGATCATAATTTATTCGGTTTTGGCCCAATAGAACCTGCAGCACACGGAGGTAACTGGGGTGGAGCTGATGATGGCAATCTTAGAGCTGTTTGGTACAATGATTCTTTTAATCCATCTGATATAAGTACAGATAGTCCAGATGAAAACTATGCTTCTTTGGTTCTTAATTCTCAAAATAACTACATAGCAAACAAAATTGAAATAAGAGCTTTAGATGGAATTGCAAATGATAGTTTTGAAATATATATTGGGAATGTTTTAGTATACTCCTATGACGATATAGAATCATCAGAAACTTGGAAAACACACCAAATTGACATTTCTTCATTTGAAATATCTGGTCAAATACAATTAAAAATTGTCAGCACTGGTACCAAATGGAGTAACTTTGATACCTATGGACAACTTTCTATAAGCTGGATCAAACTATATGCTCTAGAAGCAAGACAAGTTACAGTTAGATTAGTTGACAGTTGTAACAATCCTATTAGCAAGGGTATTGTAAGATATCACAAAAACGGTTGGAAAGAATTTGGTACAACTGATAAGAATGGTAATACAACTAAATTGATTCCAAAGGCAAGTTATACATTTAGAATGAAATATTTAGATGCAACCATTAGTAAAAGACAGGATATAAGAAATAATCCCGTGGTTGTTTTTTCTACAGTTCCAGTTACCGTTCGTTTTGAAAATAGTTCTGGTGTAGAAATTTCAGGTGGTAATGTATCTTATCATAGTGGAGGTTGGAAGTTCTTTGGAATAACTGATTCAGATGGCGAAGCTACAAAAGAGTTACTCCCTGGAACGTATACTTTTAGATTAAGATATGATGGTGCAAGTATATCAAAGAGACAAGATGTTTCAATGGATCCAAATGTTATTTTCAGCACAATTAATGTAACGATTAAATTACAAACAAGCGATGGAAGTTCGTTAAGTGGGGGAGTTATGTATTATCATTCATCTAGCTGGAAATACATTGGTATAACTGATCAAAACGGATTTACCTGTAAAGAACTTTTATCTAGAAAATACACATTTAAAGTTAATTATGATGGCGCAAGTAATTCTTTAAGACAAGATGTTGGAAGTAATCCTTCAGTTGTTTTTTCTACAGTTCCAGTTACCGTTCGTTTTGAAAATAGTTCTGGTGTTGCAGTTTTTGGTGGTAATGTATCTTATCATAGTGGCGGTTGGAAGTTCTTTGGTTTTACAGATAACTCTGGTGAGACAATTAAAGAGTTACTTCCTAGAAAGTATACTTTTAGATTAAGTTATGATGGTGTAAGTATATCAAAGAGACAAGATATTAGCTCAGATCCTTTAGTAGTTTTTTCAACAATAAAAGTAACAGTGAAATTACAAAACAGTAAAGGAATCTTTATGTCTGGTGGTAATGTATCTTATCATTCATCAGGCTGGAAATATCTAGGAGTTACTAATAATTCCGGGAGTGTTTCTGGTGAATTTTTACCAAGAAAATTTTCATTTAGAATGAAATATCTAGATGCAGCTATTAGTAAAAGAAAAGATGTTAGTAAAGATCCTTTGGTTGTTTTTTCAACAATTGAAGTAAAAGTCAAATTTCAAAATAGCTCAGGAATTCTTCTATCTGGCGGTAATGTTAGTTTTCATAGCGGCGGCTGGAAGTTCTTTGGAATAACTGATTCAGATGGTGAAGCTACTAAAGAGTTACTTCCTAGAAAGTATACTTTTAGATTAAGATATGATGGTTCAAGTATATCAAAAAGACAAGATGTTAAAAGTAATCCTTCAGTTGTTTTTTCAACGATTCAAGTGACTGTATTGTTAGTAGATGAATATGGCACTCCGTTATCTGATGGAAACCTAAGTTATCACTCATCTGGTTGGAAAGTCTTTGGAATAACTGATTCAAATGGACAAGCAAAAAAAGAGCTACTTCCAAGAAAATATACTTTTAAAGCAGTTTACAATAACTCAAGATATATTAAAAGACAAAACGTGGGGGAAGATTCGTTTGTCATAATCAAAACAGACATAATAGACAATTATCCGCCTGTATCAGATGCAAATGGCCCATATCTTGCTTATGTTGATGAAATAATTACTTTTAATGCATCAAAGAGTTATGATTCAGATGGTACTATCTCAAATTACACGTGGAATTTTGGCGATGGAAACATTGGATATGGTATCTTAATAGAACACATTTACTCAGATGTTGGAGATTATATTGTCAATATTACAGTAACTGATAATAATGGTTTAGTTGATCATAATCTAACTTATTCAAGGATTACAGAGAAAGAAAAGCCATCTGTAAGCAATGGTAAGACTCATTCCGGTTCAAACAATTATGTCCCACCAAACTTAATTCCAAATGAAGTAGATGGTGAAGAATCTATAGATTCTGATGAAACAGAGGATGAAGAAGTATTAGATGAACCTTCTCAAGAAAAAATAAACAATCCCCCTGTTGCAAAAGCATCACTCAATAAAGAAGAATCAGGGGAAAATTGTATTATTTTTGATGCATCTGAAAGTTTTGATCCTGATGGGGACGTACTTTTTTATCGCTGGGATTTTGATAACGATGGATCATGGGATACAAGTTACTCAAATGAACCTAAAGTAAGATATCAATTCAAAGATACTAGCTTTGAAGGTAAAGCAGTTGTACAAGTTTTTGATGGAAAAAACACAGATAAAATATTGGTAAGTTATTCAATTGAAAAAAATGTTCAAAATTTTGGTAAAGCTAACAGTCAAAAGTCCGCTGATAAAAGTTATTATCTATTTATTGAATGGTGGGTCTTTTTCGTTCCAATTCTACTTTTCTTTATTTTATCAATTTATATTTACAAAAAAAGATCTAATATTATAAAAAAATTAGGTCTAGTAAATATAATGTCTAAGAAAAAACAAAGAAAAATATGCAAAATAATTACATCTATTTTTGAATACTTCTAAAAGACTTAAATATTTTTTTAATTTTCTTTACACCACTTAAATTCCACTTTTTTATAATGTGGTGGAACATATCTACCATTTTTTGTTTTATAACCTTCTACAGGTTCATATTTAATCCCATATTTTCCAATTTTACTATTTTTGTGTTTCATATTTATCTCTTTCCTCCTTTCATCTTTACCATGCTATACTATAGCAAATATACTTTTTGAAAGTTATATTACTTAAATCTAACCTGTAAAAATGTACAAAAAATAAAAATAACAATCCTATTTATGCAAATATAACAACTACGAGATAACTGTAAGCACAAAGTATAACTGCAATAGTTAATTCAACAACCATTTCTGGTTTTTTTTACTCTTTTCAATTTCTGACATTTTCCTATATCCAAAAAATTATTTTACTTTAATTTTTAGATCCATACTATTTCCAAGACCTGCTTTTATTGTATCACCTTTTTTAATTTCATTTACGCCTTCAGGTGTTCCTGTTAATATCAAATCTCCAGGTTCAAGTGTCATAATATTTGATATAAATTCAATAATTTCTCTGATTGATAACGCCATATTATTTGTGTTTGATTTTTGCCTTATTTCATTATTTACTTTCAGCCAGATATCAAGGTTTTGCGGATCTTTTACTTTTTCTTTTAACACTACTTCGCTAATTGGTGCAAATGTATCAAAACCTTTTGCTATCCCCCAAGGCCAACCATTCTTTTTTGCTTCAGATTGAATATCTCTTGCGGTTATGTCAAGTCCTAATAGATATCCATATACATGTTCCATTGCGTCTTTTTTATCAATATTTTTTCCTTTTTTGCCAATAACTATACCTAGTTCAACTTCATGATGTACACTCTTTGAAATATTTGGGAGTATTATTGTTTCAGAATTAAAAATAACTGAACTGACAGGTTTTAAAAAAAGTAAGGGTTTTTTTGTAACATTTGCATTCATCTCTTTTGCATGTTTTTTATATGTTCTAGCAAGACATATTATTTTACCGATATTCAATTTTCTATCGGTATTTTCTTTGAACTTGTAATATTTCATAAGAACCTGAATGTTTAGTTTGTTTTAAATTTTTCAATTCCTCTTTTTTAGTTTATTTTATAAAAAATTTCTTTAACATCTTATTGTTACCAAGCTTCGGGGTTTTCTTATGAAATTCATACCAAATTCAGACATTAAAGAAGAGATGCTCAAAGAAATTGGTTTAAAGGATATTGATGATTTGTTTTCTGATATCTCAAATGAAATTCTAATTAAAGAGTTAGATTTAGATAACGGTCTTTCTCAAATAGATACAACACAAAAGTTAAGAGAGATTTCTGGTAAAAATAAGTCTTTTCATGAACTTACCTGCTTTACAGGTGGAGGAATGAAACCCCACTATGTTCCAAGTATTGTTAAATCTCTTATTTCTAGAGCAGAATTTTTTACTGCATATACTCCTTACCAATCAGAAGCAAGTCAAGGTTTTTTACAGGCAATGTTCGAATATCAAAGTATGATAGCAGAATTAACAGGGATGGATGTAGCTAATTGTTCTCTTTATGATGGCGTTACAGCGCTTTCTGAATCTGCTTTGATGTGTTCTAGAATTAAAAGAAAAAATGTCTTTGTTATACCAGAAAATATTTCTTTTGAAAAAAAATCTGTTCTTAAGAATTATTGTAAAGGACCGGGAATAAAAATAAAAGAAGTAAAATATGATAGAAAAACTGGTCAAATTGATATTAATGATTTAGAGAAAAAAGTTGATGAAGAAGTATGTGGTGTATACGTCGAAAATCCTAACTTTTTTGGTATATTTGAAGAAAAAATAAACGAAATTGATGATATAATAAAAAATTCTGATTCTCTTTTAGTCGCAGGTGTAGATCCAATTTCTCTTGGTGTTGTCAAAAGCCCGGGTGAATATGGTGCCGATATAGTTATTGGTGAAGGTAGCTGTTTTGGAAATAATGTTGATTTTGGAGGTTCAACTCTTGGACTTTTTGCCTGTAAAAAAAAGTATCTTCGCCAGATGCCTGGAAGAATTATTGGTCTTACATCAGATGAAGATGGTAAGAAAGCTTTCTGTATGGCACTTCAGACTAGAGAGCAGCATATCAGAAGAGGAAGGGCGACTAGTAATATATGTACAAATGAAGGATTATGCGCGCTTGCTGCCTGTATTCATCTGTCGTGGCTGGGTGGAAATGGGCTGAATAAATTAGCAAAAATGAACTTTGAAAAAGCACATGATTTCTTTGATAAAATTTGTGAAGTTGACGGATTTGAACCTTTATTTGATGCTTCATTCTTTAATGAGTTTGTAATAAAATCTAAAAAAGATCCAAATAAAATTAATCAAAAGCTTCTAAAAAAAAATATCCAAGGTGGAATAGTTTTAGATAATATTTTTTCTGATTTAAATAATTCAATGTTACTTGGTGCAACTGAATTACACACTGATATGGATATAGATCGTTTTATTAAGCTTATAAAGGAGGTCTAAGAAAATGTATAGATCTGCTAAATATGAAGAACCTCTACTGAATAATCTTGAGTCTAAACATGAAAAAACAAAGATATTTGATAAGATCCCTAAGATACTGAGAAAAAATAATGATTGTGATATTCCCGATATTGATGAAACTCAAGTAGTTAGACATTATCATAGACTTAGTCAGATGAACTATGGTGTTGATAATGGGATTTATCCTCTGGGATCATGTACTATGAAATATAACCCGCGTATATGTGAAGAGATAGCTGGTTGGGAAAAATTTGCCTGTACTCATCCTAATCAAGATGTTTCAACTGTTCAAGGCAATCTTCAGATAATGTTTGAACTTGAAAGAATGCTTTGTGAAATTACCGGAATGGATTACTTTTCCTTGCAACCTGCAGCAGGTGCGCATGGAGAATTTCTTGGAATGCTTCTTACACGTGCTTTTCATGAATCTAATAAAGACTCAGATCGTAATGAAATAATAATACCTGATACAGCACATGGTACAAATCCAGCTAGTGCAACAATGGCTGGTTTCAAATTAACTGAAATTCCGTCTAGTGAAAACGGAACAGTTGATTTAGAGGTACTTGAAAAAACTCTATCTGAAAAATCAGCTTGTTTCATGCTTACAAATCCTAATACTCTTGGGATTTTTGAAGATGATATTATTGAAATTTCAAAAATGGTGCATAAATCTGGAGCTCTTCTTTATTATGATGGGGCAAATATGAATGCTATCATGGGAAAGGCTCGTCCTGGTGATATGGGATTTGATATAGTTCATTTAAATCTGCATAAGACCTTTTCTACTCCTCATGGTGGCGGAGGTCCAGGGAGTGGTCCAGTTGGTGTTAAATCAAAACTTGAAAAATTCTTACCTGTTCCAAGAATTGTAAAAAATAATAAAGGTTATTCTTTTAATTACAATATGTCTGAAAGTATTGGTAAAATAAAAGGGTTTTATGGAAATTTTAGTGTCCTTTTAAAGGCATATATTTATATTACAATGATGGGAAAAGAAGGGTTGAAAGAAGCATCTGAAATAGCAGTTCTTAATTCCAATTATTTAAAAGAAAAAATACTAAATAGTAAAAAATATGAGATGCCTTATAAGAATCTTCGAAAACATGAATTTGTTTTAAGCTGTGAAAACTTAAAAAAAGAAAAAAAGTTTAGAGCTCTTGATGTAGCTAAAAGACTTCTTGATTATGGTCTTCATCCACCTACAGTTTATTTTCCCCTTATTGTAAAAGAAGCACTTATGATAGAGCCAACTGAAACTGAATCAAAAAAGGATTTGGATACCTATGTAGAGTCTCTTATTAAAATTGCAGATGAAGATTTTAGTGTTCTAAAAATGGCGCCTCAAAATACGCCAGTTAAACGTGTAGATGAAGTATCTGCAACAAAAAACCCCGTTTTAACTTGGAATATGATCTAAATCTCTTTTTCTTCTTCCATAAGAGATAAAATCAGTCCAATAATCCCCGGGATTACTAGAACAATTGTTAGTGCATATGGGCCAATATTATACCATACTCCATATGTTATTCCCCAGGATATGTAGAAAAGTATTCCTGCGAGTAGAAATAAAATTGACAGAACAGTGTATATGTTGAAATTTTTTATATTTAATTTAATCATCTACAACACCAGATATTTGTCTCCATTAAATACTTTGGGTTATTTTTGTAAATAAAATATTTCCCTTAAATTTTTTTGGGTATGGGGGCACTGGGATTTGAACCCAGATCGGCGGGGCTCTTCTCAAGGTCATCGCTCCAGGTATTCATCATTCTATCAGATGACCCATTTCTAATCATTCCTTAACTGGAGCCCACAATGATGCCGGGTTACACCATGCCCCCATGTATATTATTTACTTTCTTCTGTTTCTTTTTTCCCGTCTCATTCGTTTCTTTCGCCATTTCCAACGCATTTTATGTTTTTTCTTCCAAACTCTTGAACTTCGCTTCATTTTTAATTTTCCTCAAATTTTAATTGAAAGCGTTAAACAAATCCTTATATTTAATGGTTTAGGAAATAAAAGTTATTTTTCAAAGGAAAAGATAAATAAATACATGTTTTATTCTAAAAATTAAGATGGGAAACAACAATTCTTATGTGCTAGGTCAAATTCTTAGAACACTTTATAATGTAGCAGGTAGAAGAACCACACGGTCTTTTGCTGCAAAAGTGATAGGTTCAATTATTCAAACACTTACTCAGAAATATTCTTTTTTAAAATATGTTACAATAAATGACAGGGGTCTTTTAGTAGAAAATGAAGTAATAGCTATTTCACCTGATATCAATAATATTTCTGAAAGAGAATTAGGTTCGGCTATCGAGGCTATTGTACGAATTGTATATATGGATATAATCGGTAAAGCTGGTTTGTTTTTTATATCTGAAATTAAAAAAAGAGCCGGTGAAAAGTTAATATCTACTTTAAAAGATTATGGTGTTGATTTAGCATCTCTTCAAATTGAACAGCATTATCTTTATAGGAGCAGGCAGAGGAAAAAACGACAATCAGGTAAACCAACATCAAGGCCATATGGGGATGTAAGTCTTCTAGGTTATACCTGGAAAAATGTTTCATCTTGGAAATATGATCCAAACAAAAAGGTTTGTGTTTTGTATAATAATGAAGGTGAGGTATTAGATAATCTCCATTTAGAAAATATAGTTGAGGATTATGTTAAAAATTTATCTCAATCAACTGAAGAAATACCTGATGAATTAGAAGAAAAGTTTGATTTAAAAGAAAAAGAATTTGAACTTTTAAATATTTTACATACTAGAGATATTGATGCTGAACAGGCAATAAATCTACTTCACATAAATAAAGATGAATTTGATGTAATGGTTAAAAGATTACTTGAATATGAACTCCTTCAATATAGTTCTTTTAATGTTATTGAACTAACTGAAATAGGTATAAGTTATATTTCTGAAAGAGAAGAAAAAAACAAAGCTATTACAGAATAATTATTTAATCTGTTTTTTTATCCATCCATAAATATTTACATCTAGTGCAATACCAACATAGAGATACCCATTTTTGTTTTCCTTTTTGAGGATTAATATGTCTGTATAATCTAACCAGCTTAAGACCGCACTTTGAGCATTTCTTTTTTAGGCTTTCATCGTATTCTTCGTGGCCAATTTTGTACATTAGAGTTTCAGCTGCAACATTATATGTATATCCACATTTTGTGCATAACCATGCAGTTGGTATCCATGATCTTTTTCCATCTACACTTTTATTTTGGTATAACTTCACTGCTTTTCCGCCACATTCTGGGCATTTCTTTTTTATTTTATCACCAAACCAATTTCTATTTTTTAAGATCTACTACCATTTTATGTATGTAAGGGATCTTTATGTTAAAAGTACTTCCTTTCCCAATTTTACTTTCAAGAGTAATATCTCCTTTGTGTTTTTCTATTATTTGTTTACAGATAAATAAACCTAGTCCAGTTCCCTCGTTTTTTCTGTCATCGCCTGTATATGCCTGGTAAAATTTGTTGAATACTTTTTTTATCTCTTGTTTTGATATACCAATTCCTGTGTCTTGTACATTTATTTCTATAAACTCTTTTGTTTTCTTAGCTTTGATTTTTATAAAACCATTGTCAGTAAATTTTAATGCATTTACAAGTAGATTTTTTAATATCTGTGAAAGTCTGTATCTGTCTCCCATAATATTTGGTAAATCTCGCGGAATTTCAGTTATAAACTTTAGTCCTTTTCCTTCAACTGTTGCTTTCATATCTTCTACTATTTCATCAAGGATTTCAACAGGGCTTAGTTTCTCCATGTCAAATCGCATTGTGTCTGTATCCAGTCTTGATACGTCTAATATATCATTTACAAGTCTTAGTAATCTTTCTGAATTTCTAAGACTAACCTTTGCCCATTTTTTAACTTGCTCGGGTGTATTTTTATCTGAAATTATTAGATCCAAATATCCTTTTATAGGAGTTACTGGGGATTTTAGTTCGTGAGCTGCGATGTTCATAAACTCTGTTTTAAGTCTTTCAGATTTTTTAAGTTCTTCTTCTACTTTTCTTCTTTCTGTAATGTCTCTAATCGTACAAACTAACCCTGCAAAATTACCATTTTTTTCTACAGGTGAAAGGTTTACTTCAATCGGTAAAATGTCTTCACCTGTATTAGTTAGTTCGAGTTCTATGTTCTCAATTTTTTCTTTTTTCTTTCGAGCATCAATAAAAAGTTGCTGAAAATAATAAACTGAGTCGTCTGATAAGTAATCTCTAAAAAGTGTAGCTAGGATTTTACTTTTTCTTTTGTTTACCATTTTTTCAAAAGATGGATTTACATATGTAAGTCTTCCAAGATTATCAAGAGTTATTACTCCATCTGCAGAGGTTTCAGCTAGTACCCTATATTTTTCTTCAAGTTTAACTAGTTCATTCCATGCTCTCTGTCTTTGTGTGATATCTCTGCCTCT
>CAZFFN010000092.1:0-16625 GCA_964518165.1 uncultured Thermoplasmatales archaeon | reverse complement strand
ATCCTTCACGGATAATGAAAACTTCATTTGTACATCCCATCCACAAATGGAAAGGTGTATAGATGTTTAAAAATCTAATGTGACAATGTCAAGTTAATTTTCTACAAAACATTTTTAAAAAAGGATTATCATTCTTATTTTGAGGAATGGGATGAAAAACAAAGATAAAAAAACTTTACTAAATGTTTTTGTTCTATTGGCAGTAGCATTGTCTATAGCTCAGTTTTTCTTCCCAGTTAATAGTGTTAATACAAATGATTACCCCGAAGAATTTATTTATGATGCTAAACAAGAAAATTATATTTTATTATGTAGATTTATAAATTACAATGAGGATGGTTCTGTAAATAGAATTATCACTATGCCTTTATATCAGGGTCAAAAAAAGGGTATAACTTTAAGACAAAATATTCAGTCTACATCTGATGCTGTTGTTCCTGTTTCTATGATAGTTTCCTTAGGTATGATTTTATACTCTTTATTTTTTTATTTTTCATATAAAGGAATTAAATATTGCGGGATTAAAAAAACAAGATTTTTTTTATATTCTGCTATAACTATGATTTTAAATACTGTAAGTGTTTTTTTAGGTACTTTTTTTATTTTCGATCATTTTGGTTTTAATACAAAATATATCAGATTTGAGTTGTCTTTTTATTATATGATGCTGTCAATTATTTTGTTTTCAATAGCATACATTATACAATCTAGATTTATTGATTACTCGGAAGATAAGCCTACAATTGAAAAAGTTTTTTTTGAAAAATATGAAGAAGAATAAATTAATTATTTTGACTGTGGCAATTGAGTATTTGTTTCTAAAGTTGTAGTTTTAGTTGCTAATTTTGTATTAGTATCTAGTGATTGAGTTGTAGTTTCAGTTGTATCTGATGTGGAAGTACTAAATGGTTGAGTAGTTGTTGTCGAATAACTTTTTCCTTTTATTTCAGTTTGTTGAGGTGCAAAAGGATCCCCAGGGTCTACTATTACATCTTTAGACTCTCCTTTTTCTGAGGTTAGAACCGTCGGTTCACTTTCTCCAAGAGGCACTACGTGAAATTCATATGAATTTTTTGTAATTGTGGTGTCTTCTCCATCACCATCTGTTATGCTGCTTCCGTCTCCTCTTCCATCTCCATCGCCTTCACCATCACCAATATCTCCATCACCATCGTCTCCATCGCCTTCACCGTCACCACCTTCGTTGCTATCATCATCAGAATCTGTATCTTCGTTACTATTAGAGCTGCCTAAATTTGATGCAGAATTACTGTAAGAAGTTCCAGTTTCAATTTCTTCCTCTTCTTCTGTCTCTTCACCTAGGTATTGGGGAGAAATTTTTTCATCAAATTGTTCATCTTCAACAGTAAAATATTCTACTTCAAACTCTTTACTTTTTGCTTCAATATTATAGTTATTAGTAAAAATTACAGGTACAGATAATAATGAAACCATAGTTACAAGACTTATAATTTTAATAAGCGTCTCCATCTTTTCTTCCACCGAGTAATACTTTATTTTACATTCTATATAAGCGTTATCCGTTATTTTACTCGATATGGCATTTTTACATATTTAGAAAATTTTATGAAATTTTTTTATTATGTAACAGATTCATAAATTTTATATAGATTATTTTATATATAAAAAAATATGACTAGAAGATTAATTTTAGCCATATTACTATTTGCAATTTTTATTAATACAGCTAATGTTCACTCTTTAGAGTTAGATAAAATTAATACAAATAATGATATTTATAGAACAATAGAAGTTGATACTGCAATAGTTCACTCTATTAATAGGCAGGGCTCGATAGAGTGGATTATAGAAGATGAGATAAACATAGAAAAAGGAGAATATCCTGTTATTTTAAAATGGAATATATCTAATCACGTATTTGAAAATAGAGGAGAAAGTTACCAAATATATTTTAAAAATATAGCAATTAAAAACAATGGAAAAGAATCTGAAGCATATATAGACTGGCCTATTGTTGAAGGAGATAAAAATGATGCTTGGTTTTATTTTCTTAAACCAACCACTTTATTTACCGGATTAGACTCAATTAGAAAAATAACCGTTGAAATAAAATGTGAGATAGGTTATTTTGACTCAGATGAAACACATGTATTTTCAAAAGAAATTAATGTAAATCTTGGTAGAAAAAATATTGAAAATAAATATTATACTGAGCCTAACTTTTTCTTTAAGAATTTGAAGATCGAATTTAATGAATTTATTTTAAAAGTGTTACCATTATCCCGTTTTGAGCCCACATTCGATTTTCAGCTTCATCAAAAATAACGCTTTGAGTGCCGTGTGCAACTTCTTTAGTTACTTCATAACCATAATATGCAGGTAGGCAGTGCATAAAAACTGCATCAGGATTTGCTTTACTCATCAGCTTATCGTTTACTGTATATTCCTTGAACTCTCTGAGTCTTTTTTCTTTTTCTTCTTCATCGCCCATTGAAACCCATGTGTCAGTTGCAATTACATCAGCACCCTCAGATGAATCTTTAACTTTATCAGTTATTTCAACGTTTATTCCAAAGTTCTTTGCTTCTGAAACATAATAATCATCTGGCCAATATTTCTTGGGTGATACAATCTTAATATTCATACCAGCGATAGCACATCCAAGTAGATATGAATGAGCCATGTTATTAGCACCATCACCAAGATATACAAAGTTAAGTCCTTTGAGTTTTCCTTTATGTTCTTTAATTGTCATAAGATCAGTTATGACCTGGCAGGGATGTTCTTTATCATCAAGACCTGATATAACTGGAACAGTTGCATTTTCAGCTAGTTCCTTCATATCTTCGTTTTTCATCGCCCGATACATAATAATATCAACATAGCGGGAAAGAACTATAGCAGTATCCTCGATTGTTTCACCGCGGCCAAGTTGAATATCGTTTTTACCCAAAAAAATTGCATGGCCTCCTAACTTTGTCATACCAGTTTCAAAACTAACTCTTGTACGAGTGCTGCTCTTTTCAAATATCATACCAAGAGTTTTTCCATCTAAAATATCTATTTTTTCACCTGATTTAGATTTCTTTTTCAGATCAATTGCTAAATCGATAATTTCTTCGAGATCATCCTTTACATCAAGCATTGAAATAATATTTCGTGTCATTAAAAAATCCGAATATATTTTTCATCCTTAAAACTATCGGATGTGGGAAATAGTTTTAGGACTAGACAGATGTGGGAAATATCTAAAAGAACAAAGTGTATTACAATTTTGATTTTAAAATGGGAGTAGATATAGGTAGCTTATTTGAAAAAGAAAAAATATCCTACAAAGATCTTCATGGTAGGATAATTGCAATTGATGCACATAACGTTTTACATCAATTCCTGTCAATTATTAGAGGTAGAGATGGATCGCCTTTAAAAGACTCTGAAGGTAGAATCACTAGTCATTTGTCTGGTATTTTATACCGTACATCTAATCTTATCGAAGCACGCATCAAGCCAGTTTTTATTTTTGACGGTGAACCTGATATACTTAAAGAAAAAACAATTCTAGATAGAAAAAGAAGAAAAATAAAAGCAGAAAAAGAATACAAGGAAGCACTTGAAAAAGGAGATCTTGCTAAAGCCAGAAGTAAAGCCCAGCAAACATCAAAAGTAACCGAAGAAATAATAGAACAGAGTATGGAACTTTTAAAAGCTTTAGGAATCCCCTATATGCGTGCGCCGTCAGAAGGCGAATCACAAGCTAGTTACATGGTTAAAAAAAACGATGTATATGCAGTTGGCTCTCAAGATTTTGATTGTCTATTGTTAGGTGCTCCGGTTTTAGTTAGAAACCTTACTTCTTCATCTAGAAGAAAACTACCTGGTAAAAAATCATATGTAAAGATTCATCCTGAAATAATACGTCTTAAACCTAATCTTGAAAAACTAGGTATCAGTCACAGGCAACTTGTTGATATGGGAATTTTAATTGGAACTGATTTTAATGAAGGGATAAAAGGAATTGGTCCTAAGAAAAGCTTGAAACTTATTAAAAACAATGGAAATGCTGAAAACGCTCTTGCAAAGATTGGTTCAGATGATGCACCGACATTTGATGAGATAAAAGAAATAAGAAAATTATTTTTAAAACCAAAAGTAACAGATGATTACAGTTTAGAATGGAAAGAAGCTAATGAGGATAAAGTTATAGAAATTTTGTGTGACAAACATCAATTCTCAGAAAAAAGAATTAAAAGCACCCTTGAAAAATTTGAAAATATGGAAAAAATCGTTAAGCAAAAAACATTATTCTAACTTTTCTTTAAACTTTCCAATAGTTAATTTGCATAAACTCTTTATTTCTAGTTCTACATGATGCTGGACCTTCTTATCTGAGTCTTAAAAGATGTGCAAGAGTCCACATTTTCAACTAAGTTTCTATTATTCTTTATATGAGTTTAAGTTGGATAGTACACTATTTATTTTAAAAGAAAAGCTAACGAATCACCTGGTTTATATTCTTCTGCTTTGTTATCTTTATCAAATATCCTTGCACCAGTACTTCCTTTTAGCGTAATTTCATCATCTTTAACATGTAGTATAGCTCCTTCCCTAAGTCCAACTACATATTCGTCATTATAGAAATGAAATTCTTTGATTCTTGTTTCTCTAGTCTCGCCTTTGTGTGTGCTGTTTGGATCGGAATCTAGATAATGAGGGTTAATGTTGAATGGAACTAGATTAAGTGCATCAAAAGAAGGAGGATACATTATTGGCATATCATTAGTTGTTTTAACATTTTTACATGCTATATTAGATCCAGCACTTGTTCCAATATAGAACAATCCTTCTGATACTTTTTTTCGAATTGTATCAATTATCCCTGCCTTGTAAAGGCTATTTATCAATACAAAAGTGTTTCCTCCACCTGTAAAAATTGCTTCGGCTGATTCAACAGCTTTTCCCGGGTCACTATGTTCATGGATGCCAGTAAGTTTAAAACCCATTTTTTCAAATCTTTTTTTTGCAATATTTGTGTATTTATCATGGGTTATACCATCTGGCCTAGCATATGGTATGAAAAGAACACTATTTTTTCCTTTTAAAAAATCTTTAATTTCATCAGCACAATGATCAAGATACCCACTTCCATGAAGTGTTGAATTGCTTATCAGAAGTAAATTACGTTTCATTTTAATTCACTTTTTTATTATTTTGTATTTATCAATATCAGCTAGAAGAGCTAGTTTTTCTCCATTGTCCCATTCTACCCATATTAGGTCTTCTTCATAATCTATTCTAATGACTGTTCCCGTATCTCCTTTCTTAAGCCTTGTAAGTGTGTCTTCCATTTCAAGTAACTCTACTCTATCTCCTTCTTTGGCATCTATATTTACGATATTCTCATCTCCGGTTACTAAACAAATTCTTTTTTTAAGTAATTGTTAACTTGAATTAAAAACTTGTTAAAAAAAGTTTTTGAATGAACAGTAATTCGGAAAGTAGCCTAAATATATCTCAAACTGCATATTTTAGTATAGGTGGACATATTCTTTCTCCTTAGGATTATTATTTTAGACATTCAGAAATGTACAAAAAATTTATTTTCCAAACTACTGCCTTAAATCCAGTAAATTAAAAGATATGCGGATACCGGGATTTGAACCCGAGCAAGTAGCTTGGGAAGCTACTATCATACCACTAGATCATATCCGCAAATCACATATTCATAACAGAGTGACATGTATATAGCATTTTTAATCATATCTGAATTCTTGTATTTTATGTGTAAAAGATCAATTCTTTGTTTGTAGATTTCAAGATCTAATTCACATTTCAAAATACAATTTTATTTATCAATAATTTCCCAATGGCCGTGCTTTTTAGATCCAACTCTTCTAATGATTTTTTCATCTCGTAATTTTTTAATCTGCCATTCAACACCTTTCTCAGTTATATCTAATTTACTTGCCAACTTCTTCATTGAAATCCCGGGGTCTTTTTTTATTAAGAAGATTATTTTATCCCTAGTTTTATCCCTAGTTTTCTGAGGTATTGGAAATGTAATCTTATAATAATCAAAACTACCCTCAATAATTGGCTCAACATGATAATATGATTTCCACCCGTCAATCATCTTATGAAAACCATTACCAATAGTTTCTGAAAGGTGAATAAATCTAAAGATTTTAGCAACAGTTGGATTTCTCGGATATGAAAAATCTTCTTTTAAAATATATTTTATATCCTTGGGAAGGGGGCCGGGATTTAAAAATTCAAACCTATCAGTAAATACTCTTATTCTTGAATTACCTGGGCTAAAATAATCAGTATGCATTATAAGATTTACAAGAGCCTCACGTATTGCCTGAAGTTGCAATGGATCATCATCTCTCAAACTATCTTTTATTTTAAAAGGGACCTCTACCTTCTGTCGAAGCCGATCATAAATATCAAAAAAAGTCTCATATAGGTTTTTTTCAGAAGAAATCCTGAAAGAATACGTAGTAGAAGCATCAGTATATGATGTCCCTGGAACTTCTAGATATTCAGTCCTAAAATTAGGGAAACTATCCACTATATGCATTTCTTTTCCAAAAACAAGTAAACCACCATAGGTAACATTTCCATTTCTTATTACTCTTAACTTTTCTAAAAATGTTTCATTTTCAAGACTGTTATATCTATGACCCGGGTTTACCTGAGAAAAATAATTTCGATACCTCTGAATTGTTTCAGAATCGAGATCAGAAAAGATATAATTTGTACATTCACTATCTTTTTCTTCAAAAGAAATATTTCTAAAAAAGGA
Source organism: uncultured Thermoplasmatales archaeon (assembly GCA_964518165.1). Taxonomy (GTDB): domain Archaea; phylum Thermoplasmatota; class E2; order DHVEG-1; family DHVEG-1; genus CAYZTD01. The sequence goes on along the minus strand of CAZFFN010000092.1, from coordinate 9,838 downwards.
ATCAATCTCTAAATCAGTAGCTCTTTGATCACCACTTGCTTTTCTAATAAAAGTGTTTTTACGTGAATTAACATAAACAGGTTTGTCTTTAATGGATTTCTGCGGAATATAAAATGCAAGGGCTGTTTTACCATTAATATTGTATTTTTTACATGTTACATCAATAATTTTATTAAATTTTGTACCGCCTCTAAGAACAGTTGTAAATTCTTGTTCAATTTTTTCAGGATTATTTACACCTTTTATTTCATAAGATTTACCTCTTTTTTTAACACCAAAAATAAGCCAACCACCTACAGTGTTTGAAAAAGCACTAACAGTTTCCCAACTATTCTTGGGAATTTTTGCTTTTGCTTCTTTGACTTCAAAATCTTCCCATTCAATATCTTCAAGTTTTTTAATTAATTCTTTTTTATCCACAATAACTCAACTCATCTAAATAATACTGTTTTTATTCATAACCTTTTTTTATGTAAGCTAAGCAAAATTTATCCCCATATATTGTTTTTCAATTAAATCATTGGATTTCTACATTCGTGTTCTATAATGTAAAAAAGTATAATCGCCACTATATTAATTTTATAGATATTTATTAATTCCCAGAAGAATAAAAGAGATTAATTAAATCTCTCTTAATATTTCTAGCAGATAATCATAGAATTTTTCTACTGTACTGACATGTACTTGTTCTTCTGGACTATGTGGATATTTTATGGTAGGTCCGATACTAATTTTTTCCATACCTGGATATTTTTCACCGATTATTCCACATTCTAGACCTGCATGTATTGCTTCTACCTTTGGTTCTTCACCATACATATCTTTGTAGACTTTCTTTGATATCTTTAAAATATCTGAGTCCATATCAGGTTTCCAACCAGGATATGGTTCTTCTTCTTCGACTTTTGCTCCAGTTAGTTTTGCAATAGCTCTAATTTGATCGCGTAAGTATTCAAGTTCCGACATAATTGAGCTTCTTGAGCTTAATAATACATTTGCACTGTTTTCATCTGTTGTAACTTTAGCTAAATTAGTAGAAGTTTGAGCAAGCCCTTCTATATCATAGCTCATCTTATATACGCCGTGTGGAAGACCATTTAACAGATTCAAAAACTTGTTTTGTGATTCTTTGTCTAATACTGAATCTACATCAGTATCGCTGATTTTTACTTTAAAACCAGGATCTATTGGTTTTATTTCAAATAGAATCTGTTTTTCTTCTTCTTTTATCATTTTTTCAAGATCGCTTTTCTTAGATTCATCAACAATAATTTCAGCGTTTGCCTCACGTGGTATTGCATTGTGTTTATCTCCACCTTTAATTGATGCTATTTTTATATCGAATTTTTCTTCACCTTTGAAAAGTATTCTTGTTAGAAGTTTTACTGCATTTGCTCTTTGTTCATGAATATCAACTCCAGAGTGGCCTCCACGAAGACCAGAAATGTTAATTTTTAGGCCTTCTCCAGATGCTTTTTCTTTTTTAATTGGTAGTGTTATATCTGAGTTTCCACCGCCAGCACAACCTACTGTTAGAACGCCCCAGTCTTCACTATCAAGGTTAAAAAGCATTTTACCTGTAAGCATATTTTCATCTAAAGCAAATGCTCCAGTAAGACCCGTTTCTTCATCAACAGTGAAAAGTGCTTCAACAGGGCCTAATTTCAAGTCTTTATCTTCCATTATCGCTAAAGATGTAGCTAGGCCAATACCGTTATCTGCTCCAAGGGTTGTTCCTTTAGCTAGTATTTTATCTCCATCTTTTTGAAGTTGAATTGAATCAGTTGAAAAATCAAAATCAACATCACTATTTTTTTCACATACCATATCCATATGACCTTGAAGAACTACAGTTGGTTTATCCTCCATGCCTGGACTTGCAGGTTTCTTTAAAACTACATTTCCTGCATCATCCGTTTTATATTCAAGGTCATGGTCTTTTGCAAAATTAATCACATATTCTCTTATTTTCTCTTCGTGCTTACTGCACCTTGGTATCTTTCTAATCTCATCAAATTGTTTCCATAAAAGCTTTGGTTTAAGATTCTCAATTACTGACATAAATCATTTACCTCCCAAATAATGTAAAAACTTGTAACATGAGCTCAAATTAAAAGATTTCCCACAAAACCATTTAAATATATCTCTTCTATTAACCCTCGATAAATAACAAGGAGTTATGATTTTTATGGACTGGGGAATGAAAAATAGACTATCAAAAATAATTAACCCAAAAGACGGACATACTGTAATGCTTGCTGTTGACCACGGATACTTTATGGGACCAACAACTGGCCTTGAAAATATAAAAGAAATGACTGATCCTTTGATTAGATATGCTGATACTTTAATGCTTTCAAGAGGTGCATTGAGAAACTATATCGATCCAAAAACAAAGATTCCAATAGTACTCAGAGTCTCAGGCGGAACAAGCATACTAAATAAAGAGCATCTCTTACATGAGGGAACAATTGTAGATGTTGAAGATGCTATAAGATTAAATGTATCGGGTGTAGCTTTTTCAATTCTAGTAGGCCAACCCTACGAACGAGATACAATACTTGGAATGACTGAATATATTGATAAATGCGAAAGATATGGAATACCTGTTCTAGCTGTAACTGCTGTTGGAAGAGGCTTAGGTAAAGATGCAAAATATTTGAGTCTAGCTAGTAGAATGGCTGCTGAATTTGGCGCTCACATCGTTAAAACATATTTTTGTGAAGGCTTTGAAAAAGTAGTTGATACTTGTCCAGTACCAATAGTTATAGCTGGTGGAAAAAAAGTCCCAGAAAAAGATGCCCTAGAAACAGCTTATAATGCAATTCAAGCTGGTGCAATCGGAGTTGACATGGGAAGAAACGTATTTCAAAGTAAAGACCCAAAAGCAATGATACAAGCGGTTAATGCGATTGTTCACAAAAAATATACTCCTAAAGAGGCATATGATTTATTTCAAGAGAAAAAGAAATAAAAGGGCAATAAGTTTAAATAAAAATCATTATTAACAAAAACAAAAAAGGAGGAAAAATATAATGCTTGAATGGATAGCAATATTATTACTGATAATAATAGTTCTAATAGTCGTACTAGTTTTCTTTGGATACTATAATAAGATAATTAGACTAGAAAATAGAATAGATAACTCATGGGCTCAAATTGATGTACAACTCAAAAGAAGAGCAGATTTAATTCCAAACTTAATGGAAACAGTAAAGGGCTATATGACTCATGAAAAAGAAGTCCTTGAAAATGTTACAAAAGCTCGTTCTGCTCTAATTAACGCAGAAACACCACAGGAAAATGTTGATGCAGATAACATGCTTACAGGTGCCTTGAAATCACTATTTGCTGTATCTGAAAATTATCCTGATCTAAAAGCTAATCAAAACTTTTTAAATCTTCAGGATGAACTAACTAATACAGAAAATAAAGTATCTTATGCACGTCAGCACTTCAATGATTCAGTTCTTGTATATAACAACATAGTTGAAACAATACCTGGTAAATGGTTCGCAGGTATGATGAACAAAAAAACACGTGATATGCTGCAAATTCCTGAGGCAGATAAAAAAGTTCCAGAAGTAAAATTCTAAAAAAATATTTTTTTTCTTTTAATCTGGGAGATATATGGAAAAAAAGATACTTGTCGAAGATCATATTCGAAAAAATAAAAGAAAAACCATAGTGATCTGTGGCGTAATGGCTCTTTTGTTTGTTGGAGTAGTTTTCACTGTAGGTTTTATTCTTTTTTCTGGAAACGTCTATATCTCGTTAGCATTTGCTCTACCAATAGCAATAGGCTATGTTGCAATAACTTATTCGATATCTGTCCCAGCGGTTTTATCTGCAGCAAAAGCTCGACCAGCAAACCCGCAGAATCGAAATGAAAAACTCTTGATTAATAGAGTTGAAGAGATGAGTATTGCATCAGGTCTACCAATGCCAAAGGTGTATGTTCAGGAATCACCTTATATCAACGCTTTTGCAACAGGAAGAGATCCCGAACACTCTGTGGTCTGTGTTACAACTGGAGCGGTAAATAAACTAAACCAAGAAGAACTAGGGGGAGTTATAGCCCACGAGATGAGTCATATTAAAAACTATGATATACGTCTTATGACTGTAACAATCTCGGTTGTTGGAGCAATTTCCTTGATCGCTGAAATATTATTCTGGTCTATGTTTTGGGGTGGAGCTGGAAGAAGTCGTGGTAGAGGAGAAGGGCAGTTCATTTTAATTATAATTGCAATTCTTTTTGCAATACTTGCACCAATCTTTGCTCGTCTTACTTATCTAGCAATATCACGCAGGAGAGAATACTTAGCAGATTCAACAGGTGCATATCTTAGTAGAAATCCAGAGGGTCTAGCTAAAGCTCTTGAAAAAATTAGAGATGATCATCCAAAAGAAAAACCAAAGGGAAGTAAGACCGTTGCACCATTATATATTTCAAATCCTTTTAAAGCACAAGTCTCCGGTAAAGGATCATTCTGGTCAACTCATCCTCCACTTGATGAAAGGATAAAACGACTTAGATCTATGTAAAAATTTTTATTTCTTATTTTATTTTTTCAAGAAAGTCATCAATTTTTTTCTCTTTCTCTTTGATTTCTTCTTTTTTCATTTTAAGATTAAGTGTTTCATTAAATGTTTTTAGTCCAACAGAACTAAGATAATCTTTTAAAAAATCACTTGTTTTTTCGTTTTTCTCGCCGCTTGCACTTCCTGTTATAAAGACACCTGCTTTTTTACCCTTGATGTTTTCTGCTTTGCTGAAAAAAGTTTTAAGATATGGCGCAGGTTTTCCTGCCCAGGTAGGTGAACCAACTATTATTGTATCATACTCTTTTAAATCAAAATCCGTGTTTTTTATGGGTAGTTCCTTTTGTGCCATAGCAGTTCTACCTGCCTTGAAAAACCCTGGTTTTTTTGCATGTTCTATTTCTATCAGCTCAACATTATTTTCATCTTTTTCTATTTTATTTTTTAATATTTCAGCGGCTTTTTTAGTATTCCCTGTCCTTGAGTAATACACTATTCCTACTTTCATAAGTAATCCTTCCCGTTTATTTATTATTCAATCAGATGATATTACAATCTGTTGTTTTTTCTTTATATCAAGACCTGCTGGTACATCAAGTTGTGCTGTAAGATACCAATCAACTCTTGCACTATATCCAGATAACATTGAGAATGCCTTCATTGCAGCTTGCGTTTTTTCTCCGAGTTCTCCGGCGGGTTTACCAGATTTAGCTGCTACGTCTCCTGGGATTTTTACTTCAAAATCATATTCTTCTTTTTGGTATTCTTTTTCACCATCAACAGGTTGCTTGTAGTCATAAACCTTTTGTCTGCTGTTTCTGTTAGTAGATTTTCCTCCTAGTGCCCCTACTGCTCCACCAGTATTTTTGGTTCTTTTGTATGCATAAAGTCTTACTCTTAATTCTCTTGCATGAACTGGTTTTTTCAGGTTTAGTTTGATTTTACCCTTTATTTTGCCGCCTGGTTTATAATCATATTTTTCTAAATTCATTGTTATTTTATCTGGTCCAAATAATCCCATAATACATTCATCCAATAATTTTTCTGTTAGTGTTATCCTTGATTTAGTTAATAATATTTTCTTGATAAACAAAAAACATTTTTAAATGAGTCTATATAGGGAGTTTGGTTTTATAATGGATAAAATGAAGGTTGCAATGTACTATAACAACAATGATGTCCGCATTGAAGAACAATCTATACCTGAGATAGATGAGAATGAGCTTCTTGTAAAAGTAGTTGCCAGTGGCATATGCGGGTCAGATGTTATGGAATGGTATAGAATTAAAAAAGCACCACTTGTTCTCGGTCATGAATTATCTGGAGATATCATAAAAGTTGGTAAAAACGTTAAAAATTTTAAAGAAGGTGATAGAGTATTTGTCACACATCACGTTCCATGTAATGAATGTGAATTATGTAAAAATAATAAACAAACACTTTGTCCAATGATTAAAAAAACAAAATTTTATCCAGGGGGATTTGCTCAATTCTTACGCGTTCCAAATATAAACATAAAATTTGGTACATTTAAACTTCCAGATAATGTTAGTTACGACGAAGGAACCTTCATTGAGCCACTTGCCTGTGTTGTTCGTGGTTTTAGAGTCGCAGATTATAAGAAGGGAAAAACAGTTTTAGTTCTTGGATCAGGGATGGCAGGTCTTCTAAATATCAAACTTGCAAAAGCATATGGGGCTAAAAAGATATTTGCAACTGATATTGATCCCTACAGACTTGATCTTGCAAAAAAGATGGGTGCAGATGTTGCAATATCAGCAAAAAAAGATGTAGCTTTAGAAATACAGAAAAATAATGATGGAAAGCTAGCTGATTTTGTAATTTTATGTGCAGGTGTAAAATCAGCAGTAACTCAAGCTATTGAATCAGTTGCACCTGGTGGAAAAATATTATGGTTTGCAATGACTGCACCTGGTGTAAGCGTTCCAATACCTTTTTTTGATTTATGGAACAAGCAAGTAAAAACCTATTCAACTTATGCTGCTGCCGGTAAGGATATTACTGATGCAATTGAACTATTGAGTTCAAAAAAAGTAAAAGTTACTGATATGATAACTCATAAACTACCAATGGATAAAACACCTGAAGGTTTCAAGCTTGTATCTGAAGCTAAAGATTCTATGAAAGTTATAATAGAACCAAATAAATAGATGCCTTTATGAAAAAACTCAAAGCAATATGGGAACTGATGCGTCTTGAACATGGAGTAATGCTTTTTTTAGGTATTTTAATAGGTTCTGTTATTGCTCTAGGTGGATCTGGCCTTCCGCCCTGGGATAAGTTTATTCTTACATTTTTTACCGCTCTTTTCCTTGAAGCTAGTACTTTTGCATTAAACGATTATTTTGATCTAGAGATTGATAAAAATAACAATAGAACTGATAGACCTCTTGTAAGAGGTGAACTGAAACCTAAAACAGCACTAATTATTTTTGCAGTTTTCTTTCCACTTGGAATAATTAGTTCTTTTTTTGTAAATGCTGCTTGTTTTGTAATAGCAGTTATAACTGCTATTTTTGCGATTTTGTATGATTCACATATGAAAAAAGTAAAATTTCTTGGAAATTTTTATATAGCTTATGTGATGGCGATTCCCTTTGTTTTTGGTGGTGCTGCAGTTTTACCGAGTAATTCTCTTTCTTTTAGTATAACTCCTTCTATTTTTATTATTGCCTTGATTGCTTTTCTAGCGGGATCCGGCAGAGAAATTATGAAAGACATTCAGGATTTTGAGGGTGATAAGAAAAAAGGAGTTCGTTCTTTTCCTAAATATATAGGAATTAAAAACTCCAGTATTCTTGCTTCCTTTTTTTATATTATTGCCATTGTTTTGAGCTTTATTCCCTTCATATTCGACGATTTTTCAATATATTATAGAAACATTTATTATATATTAATTATTATATTAACTGATGTGATGCTAATGATTACGGCTTTACAACTACTATTTAACAGAGATATTAACCTTAAAATATATAGAAAAACAACCCTAGTTGCAATATTTATTGGTCTTGTTGGTTTTCTAGTTGGAGCCTTAATAAGTTAGAAAAATTTTTTGGGGAGGCATAAACTTTGATTAATCCAGATTTAGCAGGTGTTTTACTTGTTTATATTTATGTAGCAATATTACTTATCATATCAGAAAAACTTCTTGATAATGTTCCAGTTGATATTGATAGAAAATTTCTTCATATAATGGTTGGAAACATTGCATTTTTACTTCCTATCTTTCAAACTAGATGGGTTATGGCTTTTCTAGCAGCTGGACCCTTTATAGTTTTTACTTTTCTTATGAGCCCTTATTCACCTATTAAATCAATGCGCGGGAAAACTTCTGGTGCAGGGCATAAAATGGGCCTAGTTTATTATGCGATAGCATGGACGGTTCTTGCTTATATCTTCTTTGATTACAAAGTAATTATTGCAATAGGAATTCTAGCAATGAGCTATGGTGATGGTTTTGCCTCAATTATAGGTAGCAGACTTGGAAAACATAAATTCAATATGTGGGGTGATGAAAAAAGCATTGTTGGATCTTTTACAATGTTTATTTTTACTCTTGCAACAATAGTAGTTGCTTTAGTATATTATGGTGTTTCTTTTGATAATAAAATTTTAGTTATAATATATATTACTTTAGTTGCAACATTTGTAGAAGCATTTTCACCTAGAGGTCTTGATAACTTGAGTGTTCCATTTGTTGCACCTGTACTTTACTTTGTGTATTTTCTTATGTGAAAGATATGAGATTAATAATTGTTGATGGCCTAGACGGCGTAGGTAAAGACACGCATGCTGAATTAATTAAAAAAAAATATGAAAAACTTGGTGAAAAGGTTGTAGTTAGGTCTCATCCAACATCTGATAATTTTTTTGGACGTAAAGCAAAAAAAGCACTGCTTGGTAAAGGAAAATCAGATAAGATTAAGGCTGCAATTTTTTACATGCTTGATGTAATTCGATCTGTTAAAAAATACTACTCTCGATCTGATATTGATACGCTTATTATGGTAAGATATTTGATAGGAACGGCATACTTGCCAAAAAAAATAGCAAAAGTTGGATATAGTTTCTTTTTTGGTTTTGTGCCGACATCTAGATATATGTTTTTTTTGGATGCCGATCCCAATGTTTTGTATAAAAGAGTTGAACAAAGAGATGAATCTGAGATTTTTGAAAATATTGAGGCTTTTAAAAAGGTTAGAAAGAAAGCTCTTTTTCTTGTTAAAAACTGGTATCTGATAAACACTTCTGGTACTGTTGAGAAAACTTTTTCAGAGATTGAAAAAACACTTGATTTGATTGATAAAAAGAATTGATTTTATAATGACTTTAAATTTAATATTTTTCTATAATTGCACATAACTTTTATATATTATGTATAACAATTATATATTGATACTATGCCTACTACAATTCAAATAAAAAAAAATACAAGAGAGAAATTAAAGCGTTTGGGCCATAAAGGAGAATCATATGATACGATAATAGAAAGACTATTGAACTATTTTGAAGAACTGAATGTTGAAAAATTGATTGAGCAAAGATATAAAAAACTCCAAAAAGAAAAAGACAAATATGTATCTTTGGACGAGATATAGTGGAGATAATGATTCATCCTAGTGTCAAGAAATTTATTGTAGAAAGTTGAGAAAAAGAAAGGATTAAAAAACACTTTAAAAAATTAGCTAAAGACCCTTTTCAATCAAAAATTAAATTAGACATTAAGAAATTAAAAGGAAAAAAGCATGATTTGTATCGGCTAAGAGTTGGAAAATACAGATTTGAATATTTTATTGATGGAGACAAAATATGGATTGATAATGCTTTCAAAAGAGAGCGAGGATATAGATAAGACAAATTATTGAGTATTTATTTTTAAGTTAAAATCAAGATTTTTTTGTTTTAAAGTAACCAAACATTATCTATTAAATTTTATATTCTGCATAATTTATTTAATATTAGCCTGTTGAAAAATTATAGTTCTGAATGAATTCAAGTAATTGATTCCAAACGTTGGAATCAATTTCTGCTATATTTCTCTGAAATATTGATAAAAGAAACCTAGTTATCTGAAAGATTTTTGGAAAATATTCCTATTTAAAAATAAGGTAAAACTAGGAAAAACATCATTTCTTTTTATCCAATAATAGTTTTTTAGGTATATTTTCTAAGAAAGGTTTTCACACTGCGTGGTGAAAAACCATTTTGTTGGTTGAAATAACCAACAATTAGCATACCAGTGCAGATGATATTGCAGTATATTTCAACG
>CAZFFN010000091.1:0-1806 GCA_964518165.1 uncultured Thermoplasmatales archaeon | reverse complement strand
CCCGTTCCTTTTTTGTTTTAATATATATGTATCCACACTCATATAGATCGTCTCTTATATCCACTTAAAATCGTTTTTGATTGTATGTTTTTACCATGAATCTACCTTTTTATTTCGTTTATAGATTTTCTTACTTTCTTTAACACGAGTTCTAAAACGATTATCTTTAATTCTTCTTAAAGATTTTCTATGTTTTAATAATTTTATCTTTAATTCTTCTTTATTCATTATCTACTTTTTTTATCGGCGCGATATAAACACTCATATTATATCCAAGTATATCTCTATCTGTTTTACCAATCTCATTTATTTTCTCTTCTTCTATTGATATATCAAATTCTGTATTCGATACACCATGTAATAACATAAGATTTAATAATTTGTATATACTTATGTTTAACAATTCACTATTCTTATCTAAATATTTCATAACCAATATTCTTTATTTTTTATCAAACGCTTTGCTAAAAGTATATTATGGGATATATATTCTTTCATCATATCCACGTCTTCTTTATTTTCATAATCAAAGTTTTTTAATGTTTCTAAACAATTATCAAGATGTTTCAAGATTAGTTCCTTTTCTGTTATTACTTTCATTTTTTCTTTTTATTATTATATATTAAAAAAAATTATCAAAAATGATGAAATCTTCAATTATTTTCATAAAATCATCTAATTTATATTCATTCTAAATAAGGAAGCCCTCCTTGTACCAACTAAAAGAGGACTTCCTAAAAAAAAAATATAGAACTATTGATTATAATAAGTATTCAAAGACGCCATCGTTTTTTCTCGAATAAAGTAAATCTATGAACGATGACCCTTCGAACCCCTTTCCACATAATCCTTTTCCTCTTATTTTATTAAAAGATTTTGCTTGTGCTCTTTTTATTATCTCAGTTATATATGGAAGAGTATGATTATATCTTTCTATATTCACGTCCATATAACCAGTCATTATATGAAAATAACTATCCATTATTACATCATATTTATCTGCTTGATTTACATAATGAAATTTACGATTTATTCTCTCACATAGAATATAAAATAAATATAATAATCTTTCTGATGCCTTACCGCGACCTTTTGCCAGTTTGAGTTCTCTTGTAAGTTCTAACTCACTTATATAGAATAAACTTTCTTTTGTGAGGTATCTACCTTTTTTCTTTTTTGATTTTACTTTTTTAAGATAATAATTTTTTTGATAATTTTTTTGATAATCTTTTCTTTGTTCATCTGTTAGTACCCTATTAGGACCAGACTTTCTCGTATTTTCACCGGGTTTTAATAATCCTTGTTCTATTAAACGCCTTCTTTCTAAAATTCGTTCTTTATTTGCGTGATAATAAGCACGAGATCTTTCTCGTTCAACATCTATATTTTCTCTATATCTTATTCTTCTCAATTCTTTTTGTCTTTCAGTTGCTTTTGCCATTAAAAATCCTCCTTATCATCATCAAAGAAATCATCGATGTTATTTTCATCTATATTATCATTATCTTCAAAACCAAAATCGGTTCCATCAATAATAAGATTTAATTCCTCAAAATCTTTGATTGGTTTTTTATTTTCTAATTCTCTCTGTATGTTGTATATCATAGTAAATACTTTATCGTATCGTGAGTTTGTTAATTCAATTATATCTCCTATATTCAAGTTATTCTTTTTGATGAAACAATAAAAAAGAAACTTACTATCTTTTGTTTCATTATACTTATCCAGTATATCATCATAGTCATATAAAGACGGGTTCTTGATTTTTAATTTAATTTCCATAACACTATATATTATATTTTAAAA
>CAZFFN010000090.1:0-36966 GCA_964518165.1 uncultured Thermoplasmatales archaeon | reverse complement strand
GATTCATAGGAAATTGTTAAAAGATGGTGATTTATTGTCAATTTGAAGAATTTGACATAGTATAGTTCTATGACTTTCTGATAATCTGACAATGTCAAGCTAGATTCATCCAATACATATCAGATAGATCAGCAGGTTCATCAAAAGTAATATTACAATATCCTTCTTCTCCTTTTTTTCCTTCACAGTATTCCCATTTGAAGTTTCCTAATGTTTCCTCCCCAGTTCCTTCAAAAAGACCGCCCCCCGATAAAGTAAAAGATGGTATACCAAAATCATTTTGAGATAAATCTCTATCACTTGGTTTAAACTTTTCTGGCTCCTTATGCCATGTAACATCTGGACAGGAATAATAAAGATCAGACGGAGCAGGTTTTAAACGGCAATCTTCTGACCACTTACATAATAAATTTCTTGCAGGAAGAATGTCATTATCTCCTGCTAACAAAACATATTTAGGTTTTTCATCTCCGATATAATCACGTATTTCTTCTTGAAGATCATAACCATTGTAGCGCCTATCTATACTCTCAATTGTTTCAATTTTTGTGTTTAGGCCTTGATTTGAATGATAATCACATAAATCATGAAAACTGTTCTCACCAACATAATTTTTGAAATTCCGACTTGTAATAATAATATAGTCAGAGCTATCAAAAAAATTTGATTTTAAAAATTTATCGTTTGTTTCAACACCTGAAACAGCAAAAATATTTAATGTTAAGATTAAAAACATTAATAATGCAATTAAACTAATCTTCATATTATCACGTTATACATAAATAATAATTGACATTATTAATATATAAATCTTTTTATAAATATGTTACATCCATTAGTTTTATATCTTTCTTTTTTATAAGCTGGAATTGTGTGTCTAGCAATACCTGGTAGAATAATAGAAATTGATTCAGATAAAAGCCATGCTCTAGTAGATTATGGAGATGGAACAAAAAGAAAAATAAATATTAGTTTAGTAAAACCAAAAAAAGATGATTACGTTTTAGTCCATGCTGGTTTTGCAATAGAAATAATTGATGAATCTGAAGCAAAAAAAACCCTAGCTCTTTTCAAAGAAATGATGGAGATGGAGGAAGCTTGATTGTTTTCACTTAAAGATAAAAAACTTGCAAAAAAAATTACCTCCGAAATCAAAAAAGAAAACGTAAATCTCCGATTTATGCATGTATGTGGTACACACCAGGACACATTAGTTAAAAACGGCCTTGATAGTCTTTTAAAAGAAGTAGGGATCTATATCGGCCAGGGTCCGGGATGTCCAGTTTGCGTTACAACTCCAAGAGAAATTGAAGAAATGCTTCTACTTGCAAGAAAAGATATTATTGTAACAAGTTTTGGAGACATGATGCAAGTTCCAGGTGAAAAAAACTCTCTAAATGATATTAAATCAGAAGGACATGATGTAAGAACCGTATATGGAATAGAAGATGCAGTAAAAATCGCTGAAGAAAACCCAGATAAAGATGTTGTTTTCATGGCAGTAGGTTTTGAAACAACAGCACCAACCACCGCTGCAACAATTCTAAATAATCCACCTGATAATTTTTCAATTCTATCTTGTCATAGAACAATGCCTAATGCATTGAAAACAATTCTAGACATGGGAGAGATAAAAATAAATGGACTAATTGAACCAGGACATGTATCAACAATAATCGGCACTAAACCTTATGAATTTATCACAAAAGATTACAAAGTACCTCAAGTCATAGCTGGTTTTGAACCAATTGATGTACTAATGGCTGCATATATGCTTGTAAAACAAATTAAAGCAGATAAACCAGCTCTTCAGAATGAATACAAAAGAGCAGTACATAAAAAGGGTAATGAAATCGCACAAAAAGTTATAAACAAGGTTTTTGAGCCCTGTGATATGAAATGGCGTGGTTTTTCAGTTATAAAAAAATCAGGTTTGAAACTAAAAAAAGACTATGAACAATATGACGCTCGTAAAAAATATGAAAATATCCTTTCTGAATTAAAAAACAAGGAATTCAAAGAACCGAAAGGATGCAAGTGCGGAGAATTATTAAGAGGGCTTGTAACGCCCTTTGAGTGTCCCTTATTTGGAAAGAAATGTACCCCTGTCTCTCCTGTTGGACCCTGTATGGTAAGCATGGAGGGATCATGCAATATAGAGTACCGTTATTCGTCAAAAAACGATAAAAAATAGGCAAGGTTCATAAGTTTGTACTATATTGTTATAATTGGTCTTAGGAGGTATGCAAAATTTCCAAAACTTCAGAAAGAAAAAAAGCCCTTGATAAGAAAAGAACTGAGTGGCGTAAAAAACACCGTATTTTAAATGGAAAAATCATTTTATGGCCAAAAAAATCACCTGAGCATGTGAACGCTCGTGCTAGTAAAACATATAACTGGTTTTGGAAAAAAGTTCTTCTTCCAACAAAAACTGAGGAAATCCCTGCAATTATTTCAAACATTCGGGATCAGATAAAAAATGTTGAAGACAAAAGAAAAACACGGGTTTTTAGAACAATGATTGGGATGGCTGAAGATGCATATAAAATGAAGAAAATGGACAGTATCTTAGAAGTTGATACAGAGCTTTTACTTGGTGAAAACGCGGTATACAACTCTGAACATGGTTTGATATTTAAGAAGGGTAAATATTTCACAACTGATTTTTCTGAAGATGAGACAAAGATTTTCCTTCGTGACAAAGAAGGAACAATAATTGATATCCAGTACAACGGAAGGAAATATCCAAGTGAAGAAAATAAAAAAGACAGAAAAAATTTGTATAAAAACTGGGATTATACAAAGGAAAACTAGCATTCGCCAACATATATTATAATGAGGTCTTTTTTACAGAGTTAGTTGATTAGTTTATAATAGTTTTTATATATATCTTTTTAAATTACGCTGCCCATGTCAAAAATTAATCCAAATGATATCACAAACATTATTGTCACTGGAAAAAGTGGAGCAGGAAAGCAACCTAGAATAGATGTACTTTTAGATGAATTCAATCTAGAACAGCTTTCAACAGGGGATATTTTTAGAAACTACCTTGGAAAATTCAATGACTATAGTTACAATGAAGACTTAGATAAATTCTATCTAAAGGAAAAAAACAGATTTATAGAAGATGAAAAAATTGCAGATGAAATAGGAACAAAAGATAAAGACGTAATACTTGGTCTTAAAGCAAAATATTTTGTTGACAGAGGTTTATTTGTACCAGACCATATAACAAACGAGCTCTTCAAATCGTTTTTTGGAAAAAAAGAATATAAAAATCAAGTTCTTGACGGTTATCCAAGAACAAAAGAACAAGCAGAATATCTCTTAGATTTATTAAAAAATAAAGATTCAAAGATTGATTTTGTAGTTTGGGTTGAAAACTCAGATGAGAAAATAATTAAAAGAACCGTAAAAAGAAGGATATGTCCTAAATGTAAAAAAGTTTATCACTTAGAGTTCAAGCCTCCTAAAGATGGAAAAATCTGTAAAGAATGCGGAACTGAAGTAATACAAAGATCTGATGACACAGAAGAAAAGATAAAATCAAGACTAAACGAATTTAGAAAAAAAGCACTTCCTGCAATAAATTATCTTGAAGAAAATAACATACCAGTTGTAAAGGTTCCTGGACATTTGGAAGTATTTACCCCTGAAAATGTTAAAAAAAGTGTTATGGAAGAAATAAAAAAGCTTTACTAAAAATAGTTCGCCAACATATACTATAGTGAGGTTTTTTAAAAAAAAATAAAAATGACAGACTATAGTCTATCAAGTGCTTTATCAAGCCTTTCAAGTACTTCTTTTACCTCGCCTTTATTTATTATTGTTGGAGGTAAAAATCGTACATATTTACCAGTAGATAGACTCGTTTTAACACCCTCTTTTCTAAGTTCATCTTGAAGTTTTTCAACATTTTCAGAACTATCAACTGAAAAAGCAATCATTAGACCTCTACCATGTACATCTGAAACAATAGAATGTTTTTTCTCAAGTTTTTCTAACCCTTCAAAAAACTGTTTTGATCTATCTATCACGTTTTTTGTAATGTTTTTCTCACGCATTTGCCTAGTTGCAATAAGCGCTGAGGTCATAGCCATAGGATTACCACCAAAGGTTGATCCATCATATCCTGGTTTCATAGCATCAGATACTTTTTCAGTGGTTACAACAGCTGTTACTGGATAGCTTCCTCCAAATGATTTTCCAATAGTCATTATATCAGGTACAATATCATAGCTCATACAGGCAAACCAGTCTCCTTCTTTTACTGCAGTTCTTCCAAAACCAGCTTGTACTTCATCATCAATTATCACTAGATTTTTTTCTTTTTTTAACTTCCAAAGTTCTTTGATAAATTCTGGATCAGCTGAAAGATTACCTGCTTCTTCACCTTGTACTATCTCCATAATTATTATCTTTGCACCAGTTTCTTCAACTAGTTTTTTTACTGAAGAAATATTATTGAATTCAGCAAAATGAACCCAGTCTTCATCAGCAAGACCAAACGGTTTTCTATATTTTTCATTGTAGGTTACTGAAACTGCACCATGAGTCCGCCCATGAAAACCATTTTTAAAAGCTATTACATCAGTTGAATTAGTATATGCCTTGGCAATTTTAATTGCCTTGTCTACTGCTTCACCGCCAGAATTTTGCCAGTAGAAATATTCAAGGCCTTCTGGCATCATATCTGTAATTTCTTTTAAAAACCTAGTTCTAGCAATTTGTACTCTATCTTCTTTCATTGAAATCAATAGATTTGCTTGATTAAAAAGACCTTTTGCAATTTCAGGGTTTGACATTCCGATATTTGTTGCACTGTAGTTGCTATCCATGTCAATATACCATTTACCCTTAGTGTCTATTATCCAGCAGCCTTTTCCCTTGACTGGTATTATATCTTTTTCCAAGTGTGATACTGGAATTTTGTATTTTTTATGTATATCAATTGCTTCTTTTGTTGAAATTTCGGAATATTTAAGCTGCTCAGTTATATCTTTTATATCATCAGGATTAAGACGAATGTTTTCAAGATAACTAATGATTTTATCTGCTTGACCTGAGTTTAAAGGTTTTCTTTTTTCAAGATTTTTAATGTTTTTTTCAATCTCTTTTGAAATATCATTTCCTTTATTTCCTAAAACATTTTCAAATACTTCTTCAATTCTTTCAAAAGTAGCATTAGTTCTTTCTGGATTTTTTGTTCTGTCATATACTATTGCGTTTTTTAGTTCTTCATAATACATCTTTTTCCTCCATATTTACATTAAATATACTCATATTTAACAAAAATTTGAAAAACAAGTTTTTTCATATTGCTATTACATATTTACCCTTTTTAACTACTTGATAATTTATAAACTTTGGGATTTTAAAAATAGTTCCCTATAATATGTTAATATATTTTTTTAGTACTCTATATCGATTTTAAATTATCAATCAATGAAAAAAAAGAAAAAAATTGTTTATTGAATTTATACTTTTATTTATTCAAAAGTGAAAGGTAAAAAGTATTTTAATAATTCTTTTAAGAAATTAAAATTTCTATCATATACTATAGTTGGTAATTTATTGATTGATTTTGGTTGGTATAATCTACTACTTTCTTCCCATCCATTATCATCTGCTTTTTTGAAAACATATACTTTTTTAGAATAAATATTTCCCAGACCAACCAATATAGATTCTGAATCCGCATCAATTGCAACAGAGTTACCAAATCTATCACCGCAGGCACCATCAGATGATTCTAGTCTTGCAGATTCTTGCCATGTATTTGTATCATATACAAATATGGCTCCTTGTTTGCAATCTTTTCCATGTGGTTTATCTTTCCCGCATCCATCATCGCGGGCTCCAATAACTGCATAATTATCATCAATATCTACAGAGTAGCCAAATGCCCCACTACCTGTTAATTTAAATGTCTCTGAAATGATACTATCGTTACCTGGCTTTAAATAAGATTCTAAAACATCAAATACACAAACTGTACCCGGTTTTCCTATTAAAACTCTTATAACTTTTTCATTTTCAACTGTTTTAACATCTATAGAAGAAGTTTCTATATAGTTAAATGTGTGCTTCAATTGTTGTTTTTCAACCCATGAAGCGCCTTCATGTTTATATAAAAATGCAAAATAATTTGAGCAAACTAAGGCATAATCCTCGTCTATCGAAACTGAAGAACCAAACCAATATTGGTTTCGAGGGATTTCTAACACAGCCTCTTTTGATAGAGTTTCCAAATTATAAATATAAGCTTTACCCCCCTTTAAATCTGTTTCATCATATGGTGTAGCTTTAGCTCCAATTATTGCATTATCACCATCAATTTCAACGGACCAACCAAATAATCTGGCACCATCTTCAGTAATCTTTTCCTTTTTGACCCAAGTTCCGCCTTCACGTTCAAAAACATAAACTGAGCCTTTCCCATTTTCATCATATTGTGCTCCTACAAGCGCAGTATTTCCATAGATAGCTACAGTAGAACCAAAATCATCATCTTGAGAAATATCGTTAACAGAAAGTTTTTGTTTGACCCAACTTGAACCTTGTTTTTCAAAAACATATGCAACTCCAGTACCTTCTCCATATTGATTAACTGCCCCAACTATAGCATAATTGCCATCAATATCAACCGAACAACCATACTCCGTTATATCTGATGTATTACAAATATTTTCATTCGAATTAACTTTTTCAATATTTATTTTCTTACCTGACGTCAAAATAACGCTTGTGCTTGTTAAAATAAACAAGCTTATTATCAATATAGATAACAACTTTTTGTTCATATCTATCACATTCATTTATTTTTAAACACTTTTATAATTTAAATAATATATAAGTTTTGTGGCATGACTTACCAAAAAATAAAAACAAGATCAGATAACTTTGCAAACACATATGAATGAAACTTTCTCTTTTTTATTAAACTTAATATAACTAGAAAAAGGGACTTAGGACTAAAAAAATAGGGTTTTATAAACCCAAAATAGTTCTTAAAATTGATGCTGAATCAAAAAAATCCCAAATAGTCTTTACTTTATAAACACTACTAACCCGAAGTAACTTAACATCTTCTACTTTTTTTTCTCCAATATCAACATTTTCTAAAGTTATACGTTTACTAGAATAACCCCATTTAACAAAAGAAACATTTACTTCACCATTTTCAGGCTCGCTATATATATCAATCTCATATCTGCCATCAAAATCGGTTCTAACAAAAAAACTTTTTGTAGATACACCAACACCATCAACAGGATTCCAAGTTGCTTGGACTTTTACACGTTCGATAGGACGTTTACCTTCATCATCAACATAAACATATCCATAAATCGTCCGATTATCGCTTTGTGTTTTTTCATATTCCTTTGTTAATACACTAGCTCCAGCAAATGTTGTACAAATAAACAATACCGACACAAAAAACGCAAATAGTATCTTTTTCATTTAATATTCACCCTGTTTATTATAGTTATTACCAATATATTAATTTTATAGCACAAAATACCAAAAAACATCCACAGCATAAAACTAGTTCGCCAACATGTATTATAATGAGGTTTTTTGAAATAGGTTTACTAGAATTAGCGCTAGCTATATCTCTATTTTATATTCTTCCTTAATTTCAGTAAAATCATCGCTACAACTAAAGAAATTAAAAAAGAAAAAACAGTACCATATAATAAACCAAAGCTAGGATAAAGAAAATGGACAGCTATAACATAGCTCATAACTGTTTGGCTGCCAAATATCATAGACTTTGCAAAGCCAGATGTAAAAATTGGGCCGTGTTCAAGATATGCTATTATCATAGTAGACAGAAATATCGCTGGAAATATTGAAAAAATTCCAGAAAGAGTTGAATTAATATTTGATAGGAAAACAGCTGTAGCAATAACAGTTCCTGCTAAGATTCCTCTAAGAATAATTTTTCTTTTTGTATAATGAACTTTTACTTTTTTATGCGACTCTATTTTTCTTATTTTTTCTAGATAAATAAAACAGAGAATAAGAGATACTGCATACAATAAAATTGAAATAGAAATATTATTAATATTTGAAAAATATAGAGCAATAGTTAAAACTCCCCACATACCTAATGACACAAATAATGCAAAAGAGAGTGACCTATAAACTAGTGTTGAGATTACTACCAAAAAAACTAGATTAATAGCCATTTCAGCTGGAACAACCACAGCCGCCTCACTAGCAAAAAGAACACCCTTATTTATAGATATAAAGATAAAAGCAATAATTATTGTCGAAGGAAGTGTTCCAAGTATCCCTCCTACTTTTGTTCCAAATTTTTCAGCAATAACAGTAATAAGTATTACAACAAAAGCAGATATTACGAAAGGTAAAACCGTTTGTAAAATAAATGATTCCATTTTTCAGAAAAATACATAAAAGATTAGTATAAAATATTTGTTTTATAAAAATATGAATGTTATATTCTACGGAAACAGCCTTACAGAAGGGATACCGGGTGTCGGTTTTTTTAATATCCTAAGAAAAAAACTACCCGACCATAATTTAGTAAACATGGGGAGAGGCGGAGACACGGTTATAAGCCTGTACAGAAGAATGAAAAGAAGAGATGTAAAAAAAACTGACATAGCATTTATATGGATTGGGACAAACGATGTTCTTGCAAAGGTTAGAAAGGATTATCCCATATTTAAAATACTAGCCGGCCAAATTTGGAGTAAAACAGATAAAGAATTTGAAAAATACTACCGAAAAACAATAAATCTTATCAACAAAAAAACAAAAAAAATTTTTACAATTCCTCCAATATTTATAGGTGAAAACATAGAAAATAAATGGAACAAAAAACTAAACAAAAAATCAAATTTAATAAAACATATTTCAAAGGATTACCCAAATGTTGAATTTGTTGATATCAGAAAAAATATTTATCCAAAATTAGAACCAAATAAATCAGATTACATTATGAAAAATACTTTAAAAGTGATAATGGACTATCTAAGATATAGAGATTATAATAGGGCTGATAAAAAATCAAAAGAAAGAGGACTGCAGTTTACTTTAGACGGAGTTCATCTTAATAGCAAAGGTGCAGAAATTGTAGCAGACATATTCTGTAAAAAAATAAAAGAAGTTGAAAAGAAAAATAGATTGCAATAAAAATTAAATTATTTTTTATTCATTTCATCTAGTTTTTTTCCAAATAATTTATTTGAAATTGTAAAATATAACATTACCGCTAACAATTCGACTGCAAATATCAATAGAAAATATCCAAATGTACTTGCTATTTTATACCATGACTCAATTGAAGATATATCTAAACTAAAAGTTATTACAATTGATCCTAAAAAAGGGATGAACATACCTAATATTACGATAGATAAAATCAATATTAAATCTCTATTTTTACTCATTGTTAAACTAGAGAAAATATGTTATACTTAAATAATCTTTTTAAAAATTATAACATCTGTGATCCAATTATATTTTGACCAGCAGAGATTCCTCCATCACCATTAGGAATCCTATTATGAACAAATAAGTCAAAACCATCTTTTTTAAGCCTTTTTTCAACCATTTCAACAATTGGAATGTTATAGGATACACCACCAGATATGCCAATATGTTTAACACGGTTCTCTTGAGCTGAACTAATTGCAATATCGCAAAGTGAATCAACAACTGTCTTTACAAAAGAAAAACTGATATCGGCTTTATCTTTTTCACTAAAGGGTTTTTTTGCTTTTTCATCAAGCTGTCTGAACAAATCAAAAGTATCAACAACACCATCTTTAATATTTGACTCAAAAGAGTAAATATTTTTTCCTTTGGCTAAATATTTTTCAAGTTTCATTGCAGTCTCACCATCATAAGTACGAGTGCAACAAACACCCAGATAACAAGATAAAGCATCAAGAACTCTTCCCATGCTACTAGAAAGAGGTGATTTATCAATAAGTTTTGAAAAAACATTTGCTTTATTTCCTTCAAAAAACATTTTTTTACCAAATTTATTAAAAATTGCAAAGACTAGCCTTCTAGGATCAAGAGTTGCTTTATCACCGCCGATAAGGGGAATATATTCTAAATGTCCAACTCGATCATAGCTTTCAAAATTAGAGTATAGTACTTCACCACCCCAAAAGTTACCATCATCACCATAACCAAGACCATCAAGTGATAAAATGACAATTTCATCAAGGTTATGCTCGAGCATGAGACTTGCTGCATGAGCATGATGATGCTGAACCTCAAACAAAGGAGATTTAAACTCTTCAGAAAACTTTTTAGCAATAATTCTTGAATCATACCCTGGATGCTTGTCCATTACAACAGCATCAAGAGTTGGTTTTTCGAAAGTAAGATTCATCAAATGTCTAATACTTTCATCTAAAAACTCTAAAACTGAATAATACTTAGAATTACCAATATATTGAGTCGAAAAAAGTTTTTTATCATGTGAAAGAGAAGCAGTAATATTTTCACCGGGCCCTACACTTAAAATATTATTTTTATAAGAAACATCTAACGGATCAGGAACATATCCGCGGGATTTACGAATAAAAAACTTATTTTTCTTCCAGATTTTTATTACTGTATCATCAATTCTATTTGGAATTTTTCTGTTATGTAGTAGATAACAATCAGCATTTAGCTTTAATGCATCCTTGTTTTTTGTAAGCATTGGTTCACCAGGAATGTTTGCCGAAGTCATCAAAAGTGCATCATTTTTAAGATATGAAAAAAGAATATGATGAAGACCAGTGTATGGTAAAAACAAACCTATTGTGTTAAGTCCAGGTGAAGCTGTTTCACATTTCCTTTTTTTAACAAGAACTATAGGTCTTTTATTTGACTTTAAAACCTCTTTTTCATAGTCAGTAATTTTTCCATATTTTTCAGCTGTTTTAATGTCTTTTACCATTACTGCAAAAGATTTCTGAGGTCTATTATACCACTCACGGAAACGAGGTATTTCAGATAGATTGCAGCATAGATGCATTCCACCCCATGATTTTATTACACCAATTTTTCCAGAATCAATCTCTTCAGTAAAGTTTTTTACAGCATTTTTACTTCCTAGATTATTCTTGTTTTTATCATAGAAAACGTATTTTGGACCGCATTTCGGACAGCTAATTGTTTGAGCATGATATCTTCTATCCATAGGATCTTTGTATTCTTTTAAACAATCTGAACACATGGGAAAATCTTTCATACTTGTTCTTTCACGATCATAAGGAATATCCTCTATTAGGCTAAATCTTGCACCGCAAACTGTACAGTTTGTAAATGGATACATGTACCGTCTATTGTTTTCATCAAAAATTTCATTCAAACAATTCTTACATGTAGCTGTATCATATGGTATCTGACTGTGTTTATCCCCTGTTTTACTATATAGAATTTTAAAATCCTTGAACTTTTTATCATAAGATATTTTTTCAATATCTGTAATTTTTGCAATAGAAGGAAGACTTTCTTTTAATTTTTCTATAAATTCATCCTCTTTTTTATCAACTACTACTTCTACAACCGATCCTTTGTTTAAAACATATCCTTTAAGACCCATATCTATTGCTATACGATAGATTGTAGGTCTAAAGCCAACGCCTTGTACTGTTCCTCTAAAAATAAGTTTCATTATTCTACAATTAAGTCTTCTGCGTATTTATCAGTACCGCAAAGAAGGAACTCATCACTCATACCAAGGCAATTTACAGGACAAATATCATTACATTGACTGCAAAAACAGCATCGTGAAACATAGATTTTTATCTTTTTTTCATCTGGTTTAAACTCTATTGCTTCACAAGGACAAACTCTCAAACACAGTTTACATCCAATACACTTTTCTTTATCATATGTAATCTTACCGCGGAAATCAGGTGGAGTTTTTACAGGTGGAATCATCTTTACTTTTCCGGCCTCAACGTCCTTAAGATATTTAGTCACATCATTTGGAATATATTTAGCTGGAAACTTGTTTGTCCATGGTTTTTTAAACATTTGTAAAAAAACCCTTGGAAGCATACTAAATTTCATTATTTCATAAGCCTCCTTGTTTTTTTAACACTTAAATCATGAAGTTGTTCTTTATCTAATTCATATTTATTGTTATTTTTCTTTTGAACAAAACCAACTCTGTTTGTACAGCTCATACATGGATCAGTAGATGCTGCAACAATTGGAATATCTGCGATTTGTTCACCTTTAAGCATTGGAATCCATGGAAGTATGTTTGCATATGTACTAGCTCTTACTTTCCAAGTATAAGGATGTTCACTTTTCCCATTGAATTTAACATAATGAGTGCATTCGCCACGCGGTGCTTCATGTCTTCCAAATCCTTCTCCCTCTGTTTTTTTGACTTGAGCTAATAGTTTAGGTAATTTTTTTTCTGCAAGCAGTTCACCAGATGGCATTTTATCAACACATTGTTCGATTAGATCAATAGATTGCTTTACTTCTAAAAGTCTAACAATGATTCGGTCATATACATCGCCGTTTACTTCACCAGTTAAAACATCTGGTGTGACATAATCAAAATCAAGGTCCCCATATGCTGAATATGGTTGATCAATACGAACATCTTTTTTAACGCCACTTGCCCTAGTTGTAGGCCCTACTGCACAAAGCTGCATTGCATCTTTATATGTTAGAACGCCGGTGTTTTGACTTCTAATTTGAAAGGTTTTATCATCTAAAAACACTTTTCTAAGAGTTTCAAAGTTTTCTTTGAAATAATTAAGAGTTTCCTCTATCTTTGGAATTTGATCAGGTTTTAAATCCCTGCGTACGCCGCCAATTTGAATAATGGCTTTTGTTACTCGATTCCCCGTCAAATATTCTGTTAAATCAAGTGCTTTTTCACGCATCTCCCAAGTCAAAAACAAAACTGAATCAAAACCAATTTCATGAGCAGCAACTCCTGCCCAAAGCATATGTGAACAAATCCTTTCTAGTTCTGCCTGAATAGTTCTAATATATTCAGCTCTTTGTGGAACCTCAAGCTCCATTGCATTTTCAACGGCTCTAGCAAAAGCGATGGGATGAGAAATCGAGCAAATTCCGCATATTCTCTCAGCTAGATAAAGAATTTGAATAGGGTTCCTCTTCTGACCCGTCCATTCTATTCCTCGATGGACATGCCCAAGTTTTACATCAGCATCAAGGATTCTCTCTCCATCTATTTCAAACTCAAACATTACTGGTTCTTTTAAAGCTGGATGAATAGGACCTATTGGAAGTTGATATGATGTTTTAGAAGTTGTAATTCCTCCTTTGCTCATTTTTTACCTCCTGTTTTATCGTTCTCATGAAGGTTTCTAACATATTCATCCATTCCTTTCTCATCTTTTCTCCATGGATATACTCCTTCCGGCCATTTATCATCAATAAATAGCCTTCTTTCATCAGGAATACCAATAACTTTTACACCAAGCATTTCTTGTTTTTCACGTTCTGTAATTAAAGCACCAGGAATATAATCACAGATTGTTTCAATCTCTGGTTTACTTTTAGGTAGATCAACTGAAACATTCAAAGAAATCTCATTATTTTTTTTACCAAAATATACTGAGAAGTGATAGATTAATTCAATTGTTTTTCCCATATCATTTCCAGAGGTGACAGCAAGATGAATTGTAGTTAAATTACATAATTTTTTAATAAAATCCTTGAAAACACTTTTATCAATTTTCATCCAGATATGAAAATATTCATTTTTCTTTATACCCGCGGTTCTTTTCTCAATTTTACTTGATTTAACTTTTGTTTTGAATTCATCTTTGAAATATTTTACAATACCTTCAGCATCAAGTTGCTTGTTTTTTTTATCAGGCATTATTTCTTCGCCTCCAGTGTTTCAAGTTTAGTCCAGGCTTTTGCTACAGCATTTATTATCGCTTCAGGTCTGGGTGGACATCCTACTACATGTACATCAACTGGGATTATTTCATCAATTGGACCTACTAGGTTATATGATTCATAGAAAACATCACCTGTGTTACCACAATTGCCTACAACAATCACAGCCTTTGGATCAGGCATTTGATCATACACGCGCTTTAATCTATCAGCCTGCTGACGTGTAACAGGACCTGTTGCAAGTAGTACATCAGCATGTCTAGGCGTGCCAACTAATTTAATTCCAAAACGTTCCACATCATAACGAGGACAAAGAGCTGCAATAATTTCAATATCACAGCCATTACAAGAACCACTATTACAATGATAAACCCAAAGAGCTTTTTTAAATGCTTTAGTTAAGCCTTTTGCCATAAAATTATGCCTCCGCAAATGTACTTATCGATAAGTTTGCGTTTTTTGGTAATCTAAAGTAGTATTTAAAAATTTATGTTAATTAAAAGATGTCATTGCGATTTAGCAAATTCTAGGGACGGGATCACCAATTGGTTTATGGAGATTTCTTTTACCTCCAACTTCAGTTTCAAGAACAACACCATTTATCTCCTTAGTTACCGTACCTATTATATTTGCATTTTTACCAAGAGGATGTTTTTTTATTTCAGATAAAATTTCTTCGGCTTTTTCTTTAACAACACCAAAAACAACTTTTCCCTCGTTTCCAATCTCAAGTGGATCAATCCCAAGCATATCACATGCACTTTTCACACCAACAGGGATTGGTATTTCTTCTTCATATAGAATTATTCCCGTTTTTGATTTTTCTGAAAATTCATTTACTGTATTTGCAAGGCCACCTCGGGTTGGGTCTTTAGCTGAGACTATTCCCCCAACTTTTAGTGCTTTTTCGATCAATTTATTTACTGGTGCAACATCTGATTTTATCTTTGTTTCAAAGCCGTATCCCTCGCGATAAGACATTAATGACACCCCATGTTCACCAATATTTCCAGATAATATTATCTTGTCACCCGGCTTTAAATTAGAATCAACTAGCCATCTACTTTTTATTTTTCTGTATCTTTCTGCTTCTTTTAGGTTTTCATCAAGTAAATTTGTTCTTTTTCCAATTCCACTAGTATTTATCATAAATTCTTGAATTGCTCCTTTTTCAACGACTTTAGTGTCTCCAGTGACAATTGGAACATCTGCTTTTTTGGAAGTGTCGCTCATACTTTTAATGATTGTTTTAAAAATATCACGATCAAGCCCTTCTTCAACAATAAAACCAGCTGATAATGCTATTGGTTTTGCACCCATTACAGAGATATCATTCACAGTTCCTGCAACAGACAAGCTTCCTAGATCTCCACCTGGGAAAATAAGGGGTCTTACAGTATGTGAATCAGTTGAAAAAACAATATCATCAATAACTGCTGAGTCATCAAGCATGGAGAGTGTTATTTCTCCTTTCTCTTTTTTTCCTGAAAAATATTTCAATATATTTTTTTTGATGAGTTTATCCATTTGCTCTCCACCAGCACCTTGGGAGAGCTTTATTTTTTCAACCATATCTATACCCAAAAGTAGATTTTGTCATGCATAAGATTTATTTAATTATATGGTTTGAAAAAAAAATAGAAATTATTGTATATTGAAATTTTCTAACAATCTTTCAAATATTGAACCATTTAAAAATTGATTTATTAACCTAGATTTACTTTTCTGAACCTTAATTGTAAATGGATCAGACCATTCACTATAATATTTATTATTTTTAAAATGGTTATCTCTCGCTTTTACTTTTACTGTATATTCTCCTTTTTCATCCCATTTTTTATTAACAGAACAATAAACTCCTGAATCAAATTCATCTGTCCATTTATCAACATTATCATCATTATTAAAATCCCAACCATATTGGATTTTATCTCCATCTGAATCTATAGATTTTCCTTTTAAAACTGCAGTTTCTCCAGGTTTTACATTAGAAGGACCCTCAATTGTTGGTTTTGATGGTTTGTTATTTATTATCTTAATATTGATTTTCCCAGTAGTTTTAGATTCAGAATAAACATCTATCAGCTCATATTCTCCGTCTTCAAGAGGAAGATATTTTAAAAATTTCACTTCTAAGCTTGCCCGATAACTGTGTTCTCCGTCGTAGAATGCCTCAAATATCGTACAATCATTACCTGCAGATACAAATTCTTCACTACCAAACAAACCTAAAAAAGAATCATCTACACCTTGATCCTCAATTAACCACCACCATCCACCCCATGTTTGTAAACCTCCATTAAACTCGAGTGTAAACGTCCATTCTTCACGAACTGGAAATGTAGGAGCATCTTCACTTACTGCACCAAAAAAGAAAAACCAAAGATTTTCTCCATTATGCGGAACTAGAATTGTCTGATCATCAAAATCAGGATTTAGCTTCACTGTTAATTTATGATTTGAATAAGGAGGAATATCCCAAGCACTTCCTGGATCTGATTCTGCAAAACCAATAAGTGCGTCATATACAATTGTTGGTTCTATTTCGTAATCAAATTTTATTTTTACATTCTTTATAAAGGTGTCATCTTCGATATCATTTTTAATTGAAACAAGCAAGTAACCGATATAACTTGATTTATGATAATTATCAGGCTGTGAAATAGATTTGCTCCATTTTTTAAAAATACTTGCTTTTCCAATATTTTCAGCAACACATTGCCAATTATCATCATCTGGTTGAGAGTTAGAAAAATCTAAAAGATAAATTGACGGCCCATTTCCAAACCAGCCAGTATCCTTGTATTCAATTTCAAGTATTAGATCACTCAAAGAACAATCCTTACCAACAAAAAATGCGTATAATGCACTACCTTTGCCTGCTCCTTCCCCAATATGAGCATTACTTCCTTCTACTTCTACAGATCCTTCTCTCCCTGCAAAGTTACTTCCTTGTCTATTTTTTTCAATATAGTTATAAGAATTAGTTTCAGTTTCTTTAGTTAAAGTGTTAGGAGAAATAATTTCATCAAGTGAATATATATCTTCCATTAAAAGAAAGTCTTCATTATTTTCCATTGGTTGAACCAATTTATCTGTTTTTTTATTTCCTATGTTCAATGAAGTTGCCGACATTGAAGAGATTGTAAAAATTACAATTATTAAAATCATTTTTGAAGTCATTTTCATTTAAATCCTCTCTTTTAATTTTATAAATAATATTTAAAGTATTATATAAATTTTTATCCAAAATCTTTATGAATTAATTTTTATTCCAAGAGTTAATGTTTCTTAATATAATCGCTGAATTATTCGGACGCACTCCTAACATTCATGACATAATAATTGCTATTGTAAGTTTTTTATTTGCATTTATCTTACTTCCGCAATTAAGAGATGTCTACAAACAAAAAATTGTTTTAAATCTATATACTGCAAGTCTAACAACAATTGGCTTGATTATTCTAACTGCTAATTTTTTTGTGATGGGATTCTGGATTAGTTTTGCAGCAGATTTCTTTAACTCAGTAGTATGGGGTTTATTGTTTGTTCTATCTATAAAAAATTTAAAAGAAAAAAAAGAAAAATTATCTAAAGATATTTCTTTAAAAGAACCTTTTTAATTTCTGGTTTAGCGTTTTTTTCAATATATTCCGGACTAGTGATAATTGATCCTTTTAATGCATCTTTACACTCACAACTTTGTTCATAATCTATTTTTGGAATCAAACTCTTCAGAATATTAGCTAAGTTTTTATCGTTCTTTTTTAGATTTTCAACAACATTAGTAACTGTTACATCTTCTTCAGCTTCATACCAGCAGTCATAATCTGTAACTGTTAGAATTCCACAAAGACACATTTCAGCTTCTCTAGCAAGTTTTGCCTCAGGTGCTAGAGTCATACCTATGACATCAACATTCCAAGATCTGTAAAGTTTAGATTCGGCTCTTGTTGAAAACTGCGGGCCTTCCATTGAAATATATATTCCTTTGTGAACATCAACATCTGTAACTTTTTCTTCTATTGTATCATAAGTTAAGTTCGATAATTTCTCACAAAAGGGATCAGCAAATGCAACATGAGCAACTATTCCATCTTCAAAAAATGTTGTTGCACGTTTAAATGATCTATCAATAAGTTGATGTGCAATAACAAAGTCACACGGCTTTATCCGTTTTTTCATTGAACCTACCGCCGCAGTAGATATAAGATGCTCAACACCGCATTCTTTTAATGCAAAAACATTTGCTCTGTTATTTACCTGATGAGGTGAAATCCTATGCCCTTTACCATGTCTAGGTAGAAAAGCAACTTCTCTTCCTTGAATTTTACCAATTGTTACCTTATCAGAAGGTTTTCCAAAAGGTGTATCTACATCGATTTGCTCTTTGTCTTCTAAAATATCCATTTTATAGATGCCGCTTCCGCCAATTATACCAATTTTTACACTCATATGGCATTTAGCGAATAGAAATAACTAAAAAAGCTTTTTGCTTAACAGTCATGAATTTGAGGGAAAAATATGACTGATTCAATTAGATCAAAGATTAGAACGGTTCCACATTGGCCAAAAGAAGGGATAATGTTTAGAGATATCACAACTTTATTAAAAGATCCAGATGGATTCAAGGAAACTATTGATATTTTATATAACAGATATAAAGACAAAAAAATTGACAAGGTTCTTGGTATAGAATCACGTGGTTTTATTTTTGGTGCACCTCTTGCTTATTTATTAAACTGTGGGTTTGTTCCAATTAGAAAACCAGGTAAACTTCCTGCTGAATGTGAATCAGAAGAATACACTCTCGAGTATGGAAAAGATAAAATAGAGATTCACACAGATTCAATAGAAAAAGGAGAGAGAGTATTAATTGTTGATGATTTAATTGCAACAGCAGGCACGGCGGGTGCTGCAAGAAAACTAGTGAGAAAACTCGGTGGAGAAATAGTTGAATGTACATTTATAGTAGAACTAACAGATCTTAAAGGTAGAGACAAACTAAAAGGAGAAAAAATATATTCAATAGTTGAATTTGAAGGAGAATAAATAAAATCTATATTCTTTTTTCATAACTTTTTTAAACCATACGTTAGTTTTGACAACTGCTTGAAATATGATGTAGTAATTATCGGCGCCGGGCCTGCTGGCCTATTTGCAGCATTTGAATTTGCAGAAAGTTCAGATCTAAAAATATTAGTAGTCGACAAAGGTAAAGATGTTGATAAAAGACAGTGCCCTAGTGTTTCAGCATATAAACGCTGTCTAAAATGTAAACCATGTAACATTTTATGCGGCCTTGGTGGAGCAGGCGGTATGTCTGATGGTAAACTTAATCTTAGGCCTGATATTGGTGGAAATTTAGAAGAATTTGTATCAAAAGAAACTGCTGATAATCTAATTAAAAAAATCGATAATATTTTTTTAAAACATGGAGCACCAGATGAACTATACGAAAACAGCTCTCATGATCTTGAAAAAAAAGCAGCAGAAGCAGGTATAGAATTTATTCCAATACCGCAACGACATATAGGCTCAGATATGCTACCCAGTGTTATTACCTCTATGAAAGAATATCTTGAAGAAAAAAGTATTGAATTTTTACTTGAAACAAAGGTTACCAAAATATCTAATTTAAATAATTCTTTTGAGCTTTTACTTGA
This sequence comes from uncultured Thermoplasmatales archaeon, assembly GCA_964518165.1. Classification (GTDB taxonomy): domain Archaea; phylum Thermoplasmatota; class E2; order DHVEG-1; family DHVEG-1; genus CAYZTD01. The sequence goes on along the minus strand of CAZFFN010000090.1, from coordinate 17,419 downwards.
TAATAAAAATACAATTAGTTGTAAGTATTTAATCCCAGCAACAGGCAGATCTGGTGCTGACTGGCTTATACCAGAAGCAAATAGACTTGGAATAAAAACACGGTTTGCACCAATAGATATAGGCGTTAGAGTTGAAGTTCCTGCTGTAGTTATGGAAAATGTGATTGAATATGCATGGGATCCAAAGTTTCATATTTATACCAAAAAATATGATGATTTTGTAAGAACATTTTGTACATGTCCAGAGGGATATGTAGTAATGGAAGACTATGGTAACTATATTGGTGTAAACGGACACTCTAATTTTAAGACAAAATCAGAAAACACTAATTTTGCATTCTTAGTAAATATTAAACTCACTGAGCCGGTTGAAAACACAACGGCATATGGTGAAAGTATAGCAAGGCTAGCAACAACTATAGGCGGCCGTATGCCTATAATCCAAAGACTTGAAGATTTAAAAAAAGGAAGAAGATCAACTAAATCAAGAATCGAAAAATCATTCATAAAACCAACTTTAGATACTGCTACTCCCGGTGATATCTCAATGGCTCTACCTCATAGAATTGTTGAAGATATAGTAGAGGGATTAAATCAACTTGATAAAGTTATACCTGGTGTTGCATCAGACCAGACTCTTATTTATGCACCTGAAATAAAATTTTACTCGATGCGTTTTATTGTAAATAAAGACCTTGAAACGAATATTGAAAATATCTTTGTTGCTGGAGACGGGGCAGGTGTATCCCGTGGCATAATTGCTAGTGCTGCAACAGGTATGATTGCAGCACATGGAATAATAAAAAAGATTTGATGATTTAAATGAAATATCTTTTACTTTGCATTGGTAACAGAGATGGTGGAGACGATTCAGTAGGCCCATACATAGCTGATATCTTAAAAAAAGAAAAATCTAAAGACATATCTGTTATAGATTCAGGAATAATACCAGAGAATTACACAGGAACTATTAAGAAAATAGAGCCGGAAAAATTAGTTATTATCGATGCAGTTGACATGGATCTTAAGCCAGGTGAAATAAGAATTGTTCCAAAAGAAAAAATTGGTGTGATGCATGTTAGTACACATGGTATACCAATATCTGTCCTTGTTAAATACTTAGATCAATACGTAAAAGAGATTTTTATAATTGGAATCCAGCCAAAAGTAATGTCCGGAAAAATGACAGAAATAGTAAAAAAATCATCTAAAGAGCTCATAGAAATAATAAAAAAAGATGAAATACAGAAAATAAAAAAACTTTAATTTTTTGTTTAAAAAGCTTTATCTATAGTTTTTCAATCTACTTTGATGGAGGAAAAATTTTATGGGCGAAATGAAAGAATCAGTAGATAAAGTAATGGATATGATGAAGGAATTATCAAAGCATCAGCCACATTCTATGAGAGACTTTAAAAAATTTATGAATGAAGTATTAAAAGAAGGAACACTTGATACAAAAACTAAAGAGTTAATTACAATAGGTACAGCTATTACTGCACGGTGTAAATATTGTATCGCAATACATGTAGAAAAAGCAATTAAAGCAGGTGCAACAAAAGAAGAAATAATGGAAGCCGCAACGGTTGCAATTCTAATGGGCGGTGGCCCTGCTATGACATATGTAGTTGAAGTTAAAAAAGCACTTGATGAATATCTTTAATAGGGATATTTTTTCCCTAATTTTTCAGTAGAAGATAATGCAGCAACAGCACCTTCAGCAGCAGCTGTGATAACTTGCCTAAGACCACCAGTAATGTCTCCAGCAGCATACACACCATCAATATTTGTTCTACCCATTTTATCTATTTTGATATAGCCTCTTTCATCAAGGTTTACAGAAAGTTTTTTTGCCAAATCATTTTGAGGTATTTCACCTATTGAAATAAAGACTCCGTCTACCTCAATTTTAGTTATCTCACCAGTATCTTTATCTTTTAAATCCATAGATTTAACGCTATCCTCTCCATTTATCTTTTCAACAGTTGAATCCATAACAAAATTTACACCTTTTTCTTCAGCTTCAGTGACATAGCTTTCTTCAGCTCTGAACTGATCTCTACGATGAATAACATATACTTCAGAGCATCCGATTTGTTTGAGATAAATTGCCTCAATTAGAGCAGAATTCCCACCGCCAACAACAGCTACTTTTTTATCCTTAAAAAAGAAACCATCACATGTAGCACAATAACTAACGCCTTTTCCAGATAGTTTTTTTTCACCAGGTGCATTTAGTCTACGATGCTCGGTACCAGTAGTAAACAGTATTGCCTTTATTTTATATTGATCTTTAGTAGTTTTAATCAAAAATTCATCATTTGTTTTAGATATATCTTGAACTTCTTCATTGAAATTTATTTTTGTATATTTTTCTACATGGTTTTTCATTTTTTCCATTAATTCAAAACCGGGAATTGCCTCAAAACCAGCATAGTTTTCAATATTAGGTGCAATAGATGCAAGTCCTCCTCCCATCCCTTTATCAAATAGAACTGTCTTAATACCTGATCTAACTGCATAAATTGCAGCTGAATATCCTGCAGGTCCTGCGCCAATTATAGCTAGTTCATGGTCCATATTGTTTCCTCTCAAAAAACGTCTATAATATTCTTTCTTTTAAAATTTTATATGCCTTTTCTGGCTTTTCTATATCTTTAAGTAATTCTTCAAATGGACAATTACCTGTTCCATTTCGGTTTTTAATAAATGGAATTAGTTCATCCACCTGGCAAGGTATCCCCCCAAGAATAAGTATAGCAATAGCAGTTTTTGTTGCTTGAGGAGAATATACTCCCTGCACTTTTCCATATCTACAAAGAAAAGCTGAAGCACGGCCTAAAATTCTGTCACCAATTACATATTCACCGATTTCCTCGCCCATTTCTTCAATTAGTTCAAGTATCGGCTTTATCCCCATACCTTTTTTTTCTTTCCAGATTTTGCCATATTTTACACAAACAATTGATACGTTTTTTTCTGATAGTATCTTTTTTGCAACAGCTAGATCATCTTGGATATCTTTACTTACAATTGTCATGTTCCTCTCAACTTACATTTAGAAAAATATGGCTTTACCTTTTTTAAAATGTTCTCGAGATATTCTTCAGAATAAGGTTGAAATTTTTCCAGTTCAGAAGAAATTACAGGAATATCATTTTTAAATTGCTGCAAATAATATTTTTTGGAACCTTTAATCCATTTAGAAAGTTCAATTATATCTTCTTCTTCTAAAAAATTAGGGACAATCGTTGTCTTAAACTCGTAATCAATTCCTGAATTTTTTATAATTTCTATGGATTTTTCGATTTTCTTTAAATCTGCGTTTACCCCAGCAAGTTTACTATATTTATCTTTAGGTGCCTTAATATCCATTGAAACATAGTCTACTAGCCCTTCATTTATCATTTCCTTTAATTTATCTGGAAAAGTACCATTTGTATCAATCTTTATTTTATAACCAAGGTCTTTAACTTTTTTACAGAATTCTTTTAAATCTTTTTGTAAAAAAGGTTCACCACCAGATATAGTTAGTGCTTCAAGAAACCCTTTTCTTTTATCAAGAAAACTAAGGATTTCGACTTCTGAAAATAAATCTGATTCTTCATAAACTAGCCCAGTATTATAACAAAAAGGACAGTGGAAATTACAGCCCACTGTCCAAATAATTGCACTTACATGTTCTGGGTAATCAAGCAAGGTTGTTTTCTGAAATCCACCTATTTTCATTGAACTTTTACCTTCACCTTTTCTTCCTTTTCTGGTTTAAACATTTGTCTATCTGAAAATTCCTGTTGTTTACCTTTGTTCCATTGGTTAACAGGTCTTAAATATCCAACAACTCTGGAATAAACCTCGCATCTAGTTCTTTTATTTTCTAAATCTTCTTTCTTATTCAATTTATTTCCCTCCTTTATAACCTATTTCTTTATCACATTTCGGACAAAATTCATGCTCACCAGGAATATAACCATGTTTCGGACAGATACTAAAAGTCGGTGTGAGTGTATAATAAGGTAGATTATAATTTTCAGCAACTTTTCTTACAAATTTCTTTGTTGCATTTGGATCAGGGCTTGATTCACCCAAAAAGATGTGTAGAACAGTACCACCAGTATATTTTGATTGAAGCGAATCCTGAAGGTCTAATGCTTCAAATACATCTGAAGTATAACCTGATGGAAGCTGAGTTGAGTTTGTATAGTATGGTTCAACCTTATCGCCATTGCTTTTGTATTTTTCCTGGTTGTAAATTCTAATATCTGGATATCTTACTTTGTCTTTTCTTGCAAGAGAATAACTAGTCCCCTCTGCAGGTGTAGCTTCAAGATTAAATATATCTCCAGTTTCCTCTTGAAAGTCTGCTAGTTTATCACGCATATACTCCATTACTTTTTCAGCAAATTTTATACCCTCCGGATCTGCGATACTTTTATTCATGAAGTTGAGAAGTGCATCGTTCATACCAATAAGTCCAATCGTTGAAAAATGATTTTTCCAAAATTCACCAAATGCCTCTCTGACATCTGATAAATAAAACTTAGAATAAGGATGAAGACCTGAAAAAGTAAGATTTTCAATAACTTCTCTTTTAGTTATAAGACTTTCTTTTGCTTTCAACATAAGATTATCTAATCTTTCTAAAAATTCATCTTCATCTTTAGATAGATAACCAATTCTTGGCATATTAATTGTAACAACTCCGATACTTCCCGTTTTTGGGTTAGCACCAAACAGACCACCTCCTCGTTTTCTAAGTTCTCTATTAGAGAGGCGTAATCTGCAACACATACTCCTAGCATCCTCCGGTTTCATATCTGAATTTATAAAGTTTGAAAAATATGGAACGCCATACTTTGCTGTCATCTTCCAGATAGGATCTAGTCCCTCATTATCCCAGTCAAAATCTTTAGTGATATTATAAGTTGGAATTGGGAACGTAAATGGCCTTCCCTTTGCATCGCCTTCATACATAATGTCTGCAAAGGCATGGTTTATCATATCCATTTCATCCTGAAAATCACTGTAGTTATCATCTTTCAAGTCTCCGCCGATAATTGCTGGCTCATCCAGCATATAATTTGGAACATTCAAGTCCATTGTGATATTTGAAAAAGGCGAATTATGGTAAAGAACAAGACCTGTACCACCAACAAAGTTTTCTTCACAGCCGTTTGTATCAACGGAGATATCATATTCCCAGCCCCAATCGTTTTTATATTCATCTATTTCATAAACTGGTGACCCTGCTACATCGTTGTGTTCGATATCAAGTTTTTTTCTGGGGTTCTTATAAATAAGTAAAGTTCCAGTTCTCCCTTTACTTTTTGGTATTACTCTAACTCTCCATTTATTTGCAATACTAAGCATTGAAACCGATGTAAGAAGCTTATCAGACATTGATGAATATGAAATTCTTCTTGATTTTTCATCATTATATCCGTCGCCTTTGAAGATGGTTTCTAGAAAAGTATTTCTTAAATCCTTATTTAAATCAAATACAAATGAGGGAATTGTTTTTTCACGTGATGTAGCTCCTGCAATATATGGTAGAAGATATGTATAAAGTCCACTCATTTTCATATTTGAAATAACGGTTTTAGTTTCTGCTTTGTTTTTGTTACTATATCCTTTTGTTTCATCGATTGATACTTTTATATCAAGTTCCTTAGCAACATCTAGTATTTCTTTATTATTGCTTTTTCTCTGTGAAATTACAATACCCGAGTGACATGCTTTTCCTTCGGTTACGAACCAAGCTACTAATTTTACAAAGTTTTTAAGTTTACTTTCATCTAGGTATCTATCATAAAAATTATTGTTATAGGGCTTTATATAGATTTTAGCATCATTTCTTATTTCTTCTGAATATTTTATATACATTTCAAAGGGAATAATATTTTCTTTGAATAATTTGTATAAAGTAGTTCTATCACTTCTTCCGTTTTTGTATAAAAATTCTTTTAATGATCCATATAATTTAAGGATTTTTTCTTTAATATATGGTACATCCTTTGCTTTTATAAATATGCGTTTTTTTATTTTTTCAGGGATGTCTTCTATCAATTCAAATAAATCTATTTTTTTCTTTGAACCTAATAGGTCATCTTTAATTTTGTTTACAGATAGTATATGATTATTTTTATCTAGTGTTGAATTTTGTTTTGCAGTTTTTAATTCCTTTGCCATAACCGGTTTTATATTTCCGCTGTTGATTTTGAAAAGAGAATGTGCAGGAGAAACTTTTACTTCTCCAGAACCCGTTCTAATTCTTTTAAATCCGTTTGTTTTAACCTTGTGTTTAATTAATGCTTTAACCGGATGCCATCCGACTTTTCCGTTTTTGTCAAAACTGATTACCTCTATTTTTTCATTTGGCTTTGCTGCAAATGAATCATTTGATGGATTTCCATAGCCATCTATATTTTTAATTATAGATTCTCTATTTTCTCCAAAGTGCTCTTCAATTAGTTTGCCAATTAATTCTACTTTTATTTTACCATTTTTCCTAAACACAACTGGTTCATCATGAGCTAAAGATTGGAAACCCACTCTTGTAGGAACATTCATATTAAACAAAAATTTTTGCATTTCTTGTTTAATTTCTTTGTATTTTATATTGTCATAATGAATAAATGGTGCAAGTAGGCTATCAAAATTTGATAGAGCCTGTGCACCTGCCGCTTCCCCCTGAAGTGTGTATAAATAGTTTACAATCTGCATAAGAGCTGTTCCAAAGTGTTTTGCTGGTTTACTTTCAATTTTTCCAGCTACTCCCTTAAAACCTTTGAGTAAAATATCTTTTAAATCCCAGCCGACACAGTTATGATTCCACATACCATTTACTACAAGAGTGTGAGACTCTGTCGTTATATCATAGATATAATCATCAATAATCTCTGTTTGCTCATTGTTTAAAACCTTATGCCAACCAGCTCCCTCTGCTCGCCATGCACGTGATGAAGTACTTGCTGAATTGTACTTAATTGATGGTAATGTTAGACCAAGAGTTCTAAAGCTTATTCCATATAATGGATAGTTTTGTGTAATTAATCGCCCATTATAATTTCTTGTTGATCCAACTCCTTCAAGGTTTCTGTCTCTAATAGTAAATCCTAATACATTCATTACAACTGAGATTTGTTCAAGCATTGTTCTTGAAGCAGTTCTAATTGTTAGACTAGTGTTTGAAGTAGTAATCGATCCATCTCCATCGATTATTCCTGAAATTAATCCCTCAACAAAATATCTATTATAGTTTAAAATTTCTTCAGGAAGATGCTTTTCCTTACAAATACCATCTAAATTAAAAATTTCTTTGAATAAATAATTTACAACTGTAGAATTAGCTATTCTTAGTTTTACAATGCCGTCTTCTTTATTAGAATAAACTCTTAGACCTAGTGAATACGCTGTTTTTTTAATTCTATTTATTATTTTTTGATTTTCTTCGGTATCTTTTTGAGTAATTCCAATTCGATGAGGCTCCATCCATCCCTCAGCAATATAAAAACCAACAAAATAGCCTAAATCCTCAGTTAAATCGATTTTATTTGGAAGAGAGTCGGCATTATTAGATGTTGAAACAATGCCTTCTATTTCTAAATCGTTTGAATATTTAGTGTATTCTTCTAATGGCATTCCTTCAATAAAAAAATCTTTGACCCCTTTATCATATAATTCTTTAGCTAAGTATAAACTATCTTTTGAAAAAAGAGGTTCAGATTTTAAAAGGTTTTTAATATCAACTGTTAGAAGTTTATCTTCTTCCGATTTTATGTTTTTTGCCTCTTTGAATATATTTTCACCTAAAACCATTGGATGATCTTCAGTAACAATTACTGATCTTCCTCCTTCATTTTTTATAAAATGCATTTGTTTGTCTTTTTTCTTTTTTACAACCCTTTTTACTTTTGTCCATCCATCTTTATCCAGTACTTCAATATCAGTTGGATATTTACCCCATGCATCATCTTCTTTTGATAGAAGTTTTTCATTTTCTTTTAGATTTTCATATAAATTCTGAAATGATGTTACAAATATTTTAGCATTTGACCGGGCGATAACAGTTTCTTTTCCAAAATAAGTATATGCGCCAAGTGTACCTAAATCGTGAATATGGTAATCGCCATTAGTATGAGCATCACCTATCTCAGGTGGATATATCTTATTAAGCCAGTAATGTGAAATAATATTTTCAGTTGCATATACGTTTAAACCTTGCAAGGAATAACTCATGTTACTATTTTCTTTTACTTTCCAGTCCATCATAGAAAGATATCCATCAACTACATCAATGTCTTTTAATAGACCCCCTATCTCTCTTATATCTTGATGTTGATGTCGATAGAGAATGTATGCTTTTGCTGTTTTTGCATGTCCTTCTTCGATAAGTGTTTTTTCTACACAATCCTGAACAAGTTCTACCGTAGGAATTTCACCTTTATTCAGCTCTTTTTCAATCATTTCAAGAACTTTATCAGTAAGTTCAGCAGCCCTCCGATGGTCTTTTCCACCTACTGCTTGAGCTGCTTTCCAGATTGCATTTGTAATTCTTATTGGATTAAAATCTGATATTTTCCCATCTCTTTTTCTTATCTTTCTAATCATTTTTTATCTATTCCTCCGACAACGTTTTGTTTTGTTAAGTTTTTGATCTCCTCTTCAAATGAAGAAATATCAGCAAAGCGTCTGTAGACAGATGCAAATCTTATGTATGCCACATGATCAATTTTTTTAAGGGCATCCATAACAAATTCCCCTATCATCTTGCTTTCTATTTCCTCAGATCCATTTCTCCTTATTTTCTCCTCGATAGAATCAAGGATCTCTTCGATTTTTCCATGACCTACTGGTCTTTTTTCAAGGGCTCTTACTAGCCCATTTTTGATTTTTCCTCTATCAAAATTCTCACGTCTTCCATCCTTTTTAATAACATAGACGGGAGATAGTTCAATGTATTCGTATGTAGTGAATCTTTTACCACATGAAAGGCACTCTCTACGGCGTCTGATAGAAAGTGATCCGGTATCACGAGAATCTGTTACTTTTGTTTCATTTTTGTGGCAAAAAGGACACTCCATCCTAATCTCTCCATATAAAATTGTTATACAATATGTAGTATAATGCTTCCTACATCCTACATTATATGGTATATATGGTTGATATATAAAGATTTCCATTTTGGTTAAAATAAATATCATTATATATTTTTATGAGCGCTTGGTATATAAATAGAATTTGTTTTAAATTATATTAAAAAATCAAAGTTTTGTTATGAATATCATTCAAAATATATTCACAAAATTAATATATTAACTAAAAATGAGGGGGATAGTATGGATATTGTATATGGCCCTGTATCATCATGGAGACTTGGAAGTTCACTCGGAATTGATTTAATATGTTCACCTAAAAAAATCTGCTCATTTGAATGTACCTACTGTCAACTAGAAGAAACTGAAGAACACACAATAAAAAGAAAAAACTTTATCTCAATAGAGAAGCTAGAAAAAGAACTAAAAGATGCTTTAGTAAAAACAAATCCAGATGTATTAACCCTATCTGGAACAGGCGAACCAACTCTTGCAAAAAACATGGATGAAGCAATTGATAAAATAAAAGAAATTTCAGAGTTACCTATTGCAATTCTAACAAATTCTACTCTATTACACAAAAAAGATGTAAGAGAATCATTGAAAAAAATTGATATAATTGTTGCAAAGGTTGATGCGGGAAATAAAGAAATCTTTAAGAAAATTAACAATCCAGTAAAAGTAATAACTTTTGAAAAAACATTGAAAGGAATTAAAAAAATGAGAGAAGAATTCAATGGCAAATTTGCAACTCAAACCATGTTTATTGATAAAAATAAAGATAATGCTGAAGAAATTGCAAAGATAACCAGAGAAATTAAACCAGATGAAGTTCAAATTAATACACCCTTAAGACCCTGCAAGGAAAAACCCTTGTCTGTAAAAGAATTAGACGAAATTGAAAAGAAATTTACCGGCCTTTCTACAATAAATGTGTACCACAGTGAAAAACCAATGACTGATCCCATGGATAAAATCGAACTTTTCAATAGAAGAAGAATGGAAAAATGAAAACAATAAATGTTGATCTAAAAGTTATTGGCATAGTTCATTCCCCATATAAATCAAGAGCTGAAGCACCACCTCAAGGATCAGATGAAATCTGTGAAATTGAAATTTACAAAGATTTTGAAGATGGTTTAAAAGATATTGAAGGATTCTCACACATACATGTTTTCTGCTGGTTTCATAAATCAACAGGTTACAATCTACTCGTTCAAACACCTTGGGAGAAAGAAAAACATGGTGTTTTTGTAACCCGTTCACCTAATCATCCAAATCCTATAGGTTATATGGCTACTGAACTTTTGGAATGTAGAAACAATATATTAAAAGTTAAAGGCCTTGCAGCAATAGAGGGAACCCCAGTCCTTGATATAAAACCATATATCAAAAAAATAGATTGTAAATCTGAAGCAGTTTCAGGTTGGAGTGAAAAGATAGATTTTAAATTTTAAGAATCTTTGAATTTTTAACTGTTTTATCAACTAATTTGTCTATATCAATCTTATTTTCTTCCTCAATTATTTTTTTAATTTTAGCAGCAGTCGAAGGTTTACTTGGGACAGCCGTACAATCCTTTGATGGAAGAGTAGAGTATTCAAATGTTCCAATTTCTCTAGAGATATCAACAATTTCTTGTTTATCAAAACCAATAAGAGGCCTAATTATTGGAACATTTACTGCACTATCTACTACTCTAATATTCTGAAGAGTTTGAGATGCAACTTGCCCTAGAGAATCACCCATCACAATTGCATCATAAAAATATTTTTCACATATTTTTTCAGCATATCTCACAAGCATTCTCTTACAAAAAACACATGTAAATTTTTCATCACAGTTTTTTTTATATTCTAAAAGGTTTTTGCCGTGATCTAGTGAAATAATTTTAATTTCTTTTTTTACTAATTTTTTTAAGAATTTTGCCAGTTTTAAAAAATTCTCATATTCTTTTTTATCTGTAAAAGGCTCAATTTTTCCATGTAAAAAAATAATTTTCTCTGTTTTTTTTCTAAGTAAATATGTTGCTACAGGTGAATCAATACCGCTTGATAAAAGTGATACTATTTTCATGATGTCTCATTTACAATATAGTTAAGATATTCTTTAAGACCACCTATGATTGGAAGAACAATTATATCCGGTATATCATATTTGTGCAAATCTTTTATTCTTTGTATTGTTTTTTTAACGTTTTTATCAACAGTTTTACATATCAGTACTATCTCTCTATCGTTTTCAATTTTGCCTTTCCATTTATAGTATGATTCAATTTCAGGAATGATATTTACACATGCAACAAGCTGCTCTTCAACTAGATTATGAGCGATTCTTCTTGCATCACTAATATCATCAATAGTTGTATAGACTACTGCAACCATGATACATCATAATCTTTAGAAAAGATAAAAGATTTTGGTAAAAAATATTAGTCTTTGTTTTTGGCATAGAAACGGGTAGTGAATCAGACCAAACACTCTCAATTCCATCAGACAAATCCCCATCATTATTTGGATCATCTTTAGCCTTTACCTTCACCTGATAGGTTCCTTTAGTATCCCATATATGAGAAATAGTTACAGAATCTCCCTCATTGTATGGCCCAATCCATCCGCTATCTGTTCCATCATCCCAATCGAATAAATAATAGAGTCTATGACCCTCAGCATCATTTGAATAAGACGAATAAGAGTAGGAAACACCAGGTTTGCCTTTTAAAGATCCTGATGGTGTTGCAGGTTTAGTCGGAGCGGTATTATCTATTATCTCTATCGTATGAAAAGAAGAAAAATCACTTTTTGCACCTTTTTCATCCTGAGCTTTTACTTTTATATTGTAAATACCGGAATTGGTCCATGTATGAGTTATGTCTATATCTTCACCTGATTCATAAAAGCCAGTCCATTCATCTACAATATTATCTCCATCCCAATCCCAACCGTATTTTACATTATCTTCGTTTGGATCGATTGTGCTTGTTGTAAAAGTATAGCTTTTATCTATCATACCTTTGCTAGGTCCAATTGGTTTTTTTGGAATCTCTGGCGGATTGTTTTCACCATAATATACAGTTACCGAGTCAGACCCTGAGTTATTGGATGCATCATAAAATCTTACTGTAAATGTATGTGTTCCAGGGAATAGATTATAAACTCTAATTCTAAAACCGTAATATATTCCACCTTCTAATGTCTCGTTTTCATATTTTATATAACTACCTGATTCATGGATATATTCCATTAAATAAAGACCATCTGAATCTGTCGCATATCCTAAAATTTCAAGATAAGAAGAATACACCTCTGAATTGTCTTCAGGATGAGTAATTTCAACATATGGATCACTTGCAGATTCTGTATCCTCACTTTCTTGATCTATCGGAAAAAATTCAATATCGTATTGCAAGACAGATTCATTTATTTGACCATATATTTTCTCACTTTGTGAAATGGTTACTGCATTTCCAAAACCACTAAAACATGCAACTAACAGCATCATTACAACTATTACAAAAATATTTTTTTTAATTATTTTCATTTTTCCGTTCTCCAATTTTCCCCCAAAAATAAAGGAATAGTATTCTTTAACATACGTTACATTAATATAAACCTTTTCAGAGAATTGTTAATCAAAATATTTTCAATTTTATTTTTTTCTACATAAAAAAGATGACTTTTACAATTACAGTCACTACATCCAAATCCTAGAATAGATTCCATAACCGAGAAGTTATTTGCAATTTTGCATTCTTCTTTTTCTATACTTTCTTTATAAAAAACATTCTCAATTTCAGTTTTTTCAAGTAAATAATCTATATGCCAGTGAAATTTCTTATTTTTTCTTGTATGTCTATTTATTCTTCCTTCAAGACTGTTTAATCCACTACCTATATATGCATAATATCCTTTTTTAAAAAAAATTTTACCTAGTTTACCAATCTGAATTTTTTGATTATTCTTATTTTTTATTATCAGTACATAGCTTCCTTTCATATTATTTTTTCAACTATTTTATCCATATCTTTCATAAAACTAGTTTCATTTAATTTCTTTGGCATACCTATTGATTCCTCTAAATCTTCATCAAAATCAATTGAACCTAAATACTCCATGTTCATCTCTTGAACACTGTTTTTTATATAATCTCCTTTCTTCATTTTCATGTTTTCAACCACTCCAATTGTAGGTAGTTTTTGTTCTTTAAGCATTAAGAGAAGTTTACTTACTGCACCCATTGCAACTTTAGATGGAGTTGTAACAACTAAGAACTTACTTTTTTTAACTAAGTTAATAACATCAAGTGTTTCATCACCTATTCCTGGAGGCATATCAATAATTAAATAGTCCAGTTTTCCCCATTGAGTTATTGCAAGAATCTCGATTATAATATTTGTAATATCAATTCCTCTAAATGCAGAGGGTAAGTCTTTAGTAAAAATAACTATACTCATGAATTTAATTCCATCAATTTTAGGTGGAATTATACCGTTCTCTTCTTCTGGAAAATCAAATTTTGATAGACCCAGTATGATATGAGAAGATGGACCGTATAAATCAAGATCTAAAAGTCCTACTTTTTTTCCTTTCTTAGATAGATTCAAAGCTAGGCTTGATGCAACTAGACTCTTACCGACACCTCCTTTTCCACTTGCAACTGATATTATTTCATCAATATTTTCAAGTCTATTTTTTATTACGCTGATCCTTGGCTCCATTTTATTTTTCACCCTTGATTTGTGTGATTGTTACGCCTCTGCCTTTTAATATCTCAAAATCAGGACTATTACATTTTGGACATCGTGAATGAACAAAAGCAACTTCTGGGATGAAATGAATTGCTTCACTTTCGTCAGGGTTTAATTTCTTCTTTATATCACTAAACTTCCAAATATTTCCACAATTTTTACATTTTAGCTCTGTTTCTTCTGTATTTATATCTATGTTTGTATCTTTCAGAAGCTTATTTTGATGTGTATCCATTAAATCATCAAGTGCTTTTTTAAAAATCTCTTTATTGATTTGTTGTAATTCACCAAGCTGAACTGTGACTTTAGTAATTCTTTTTAATTTTTCTTTTTCAGCTGCTTCAACACTTGCGGCAAGTATTGATTCAGCAAGAGCCCATTCATGCATGGGAAAACCAGAAATAATAACCTACCTTAAGTTTTGTGGATAAATTATCGTTTATTTATAAAAAAAGTTGAGAATCTTTCAAATAATTGGTGATTAAAAAATGGCAAATACTTTGATTTTTCTTTACCGTTTCCATACAATACTGAAGATTTTGATCCACCAGCATATGAAGCTGTTAAATTTATCTCTTTCATCCCATCACTTTGTGGGCTAAACTTCACATTAATTGTTTTATCTTCACCAGGCGCTAAAGTAATCATTCTTTCCCCCCCTATAAGTTTCCAATGATTTACGATTCCATCTGATAAAAATAATTCTACATCTTGATCTGTCAATCCATTGTTTGATAATTTAAAACTAACTTCTTCAGAAGAATCGTCTAATTCAATATCTCCAAAATTATAACTATTTGGGTTTAATGATATCTCAGGAGGAGGAGTAGGAGAAGTACCTTCTAATCTTATTCCAATTTTTTTTACAAAGGGATCACCCGGCGTTGATGAAAATCTAAAATACATAATTTTTGAGTAATCAGTATTTGGTTCTACATGAAAATCATATTCAAAGCAGCCTGATGCATCATATACTCGTTCTGCATCCCAACTGTAAACTGGATCAATTGGATCATCCATTCTAAAAAGTATTTTTGCTAATGTAATTCCTTTTGAAACTGGAAAACCAAAAACAGGAAACATTAAAAAAGGAATTATTAGAGCATGAGCAATAATATCACTCCATGGATGAAAATCTCCATCTTCTAGAGTATCTAATACATTCCATCCTCCAAATCTAAATGCTTCTCCTTCCCATGTCCCATATTCAACTTCAGGCCAAAAATCTACGTCCAAGTTATAGTATGGTTCTTCACAGTATTCACCATAGATATTAAGATTTGAGGTCCACCACATGACCTTTTGTTTATATTCCCAGCAATTTCTCTCACCAGAGTCATCCCATACTAATTCATATGGTTCAATTGCAATTGCATATAACGGTACCTCAAAAAGGTTCCAAGGATATTCTGAATTTTCATTTGGCCAGTAGTATGTAAAAACCTCATCAGATTTTGTTTCCGATTTAATTGAGTAAGTAATATTATTCTCAATTATTTCAAAATTTATATCAGGAATAAAATTTCCACATTCATCTTTTGAATCTCTAATTTTTTTAGAAAAAGTAATTGGTTGAAATAATGCGAATAGAATAAGAGTAATTACAATAATTGTAATTTTTTTGTTCACTAATATTCCCCCGTCTCCACTTATCTTATAACAGATTTTTATTTAATAATTTATCTAAATATTGAAATATTCTATTTTTAGAATATATGTTTCTTGTTTGATAGAAAGTTAGAAAAATATGAGAGAGCTTACACACTTTTTATGAAATACAATAAAAAAGATCTTCTAAGTGAAGAAATTAAACATATTGATATAAAAAAATTCAACACAATACCTTTAATTGAATCATTTGATAAAATGGCTTTTCAATCTAGAAATCTAGCTCATGCATCTAGAATTTTTGAAAATATGATTGAGGATAAAGATTGTTCAATAATTTTATGTTTAGCAGGATCTCTTGTGTCAGCAGGCCTTAAAAAAGTTATTATTGATCTCATTGAAAATAAGATGGTTGATTGTATTGTTTCAACTGGCGCTATCGTTGTTGATCAGGATTTTTTTGAAGGACTGGGATTTAATCATTACCGCGGCTTTGTAAATGCTGACGATAATGAACTAAGAAAACTTATGATTGATAGAATTTATGACACATTCATTGATGAAGAAGATTTGAGAGTTTGTGATATGACGATTAAAAAAATTGCAGATACTATGAAACCTGGAGCGTATAGTTCCCGTGAATTTATTAATAAAATGGGTGAATATCTTGATAAAAACGGTAAAAAAGATTCATTTGTCCTTACTGCATATAAAAAAGATGTGCCAATTTTTTGTCCAGCATTTTCAGATAGCAGTGCAGGTTTTGGACTCGTTTACCATCAAGTAGAAAAAAAAGAAAAAAGTGTTGCAATTGATTCAGTTAAAGATTTTAGAGAACTTACTCAAATAAAAGTGAAAGCAAAGGATACAGGCATATTAATGATTGGAGGAGGAGTACCTAAAAACTTTATTCAGGACACTGTTGTTGCAGCTGATATAATCGGTAAAGATGCGCCTATGCATAAGTATGCAGTGCAGCTAACTGTTGCTGACGAGCGTGATGGAGCATTATCTGGGTCGACCTTAAAAGAAGCTAATTCCTGGGGTAAAGTAGATAGTGTATTTGAACAAATGGTATATGGTGAAGCAACGGTTACTTTTCCAATTCTTGCAAGTTATGTATATCATAAAAAAAGTTGGCAGAATAGAAAAGAAAAAAGGCTAAATAATCTTTTTACAGCCTAGAAATATTATACTCTCAATTTTTGAGCAAGAGCCTTAAAAGCAAGTGGTGCATCATGTTCTCTTACTACAATAAAGGTGTCTTCTCTTACACCCATCACATGTGGAACATTTATTCCTTCAAGGGCAAGAGTATGAAAAAGTAAGGCAAACCACCCCGGCGTATTTTCTATTTCTTTAGAGCTTTTAATATGAATTATTGCAAATCCATATTCGATATTTCTAAAAGTACTTTTTTCGGCAACCGGTTCATTCAAAAAGAAAACATAACCGCTAGGAGTTTTAGAATAAGCAATTGCTTTTATATTTACAAATGTACTGTGGTGAAGAGTTGCTACTTTGTTTTTTACAGAGAAACTAGCATTTCTAACAATTTTAATTGCTTTATCTTGTGCATTCTTCCTTTTATTTCTATTACTTTTTCCAAGTCTTATAATAGCAGTTTTTACTGTATCTTTATTCTGTATCTTAAGCTCATTACAAATTTTTCTAGATAACGCACTATAATTTACAATTTTCTGTTCAATTGCTTCAATTATGTAGGGTCTTTTTTCAAGATAAGTTTTCACCTGTTTTGATACTGGAATATTATTATGCTCCATATGGAACATTAATGTCACATAATGTAATAAATGTTTATATCTAGCTTAAATAAATTTTTGTGCATTCTAGATTTTGGTGAAAAAATGGGCATTGGGACAAAATTAGCCAGGGCGGACACGTACAGTAAAAATATTATGTAAAACAGCAATAGAAAAACAAGCCATCTCCCTACGATCCTCACGTC
>CAZFFN010000089.1:0-5392 GCA_964518165.1 uncultured Thermoplasmatales archaeon | reverse complement strand
CAAAACGGGGCTTAAACATAGATTTTGTGATGGTACGCATTGTGTCCGGTATTGGTTTTCATGGCAAATATATTGAAAATCAGGAAAAATGCAAATAGGGGTAGGAGGTTTGCCGATTTACGATTATACGGGAGCGGGGGAGCCTGCACGATTGTGTGCTGCATCGCATTATTATTGATGACTCCATTTCCATACTTTTAATGCTAATTCAGCAAAATCTGAAGATCTTTTCTTTATAGCTTCACTATTCCATTTTTCATTTCTTTCTTTTAAATCCTTATTCAGTGCACTTACATCCGATAAAGCTTTTTCTTTTTTCTTATCCTCAAAAAGTTTTTGCCCTTCTGAACTGTTTGCACGTTGACTTAATAAACATAGGTTTCCAATTGAATTTTTTAGTGTATTTAAAGAAAGATCCTTTGCTTCATCACCAAGATATTGCTCCCACTTTTTATCCAATAATTGAGGCATTACATGCTCAATTGTCATTATTGTTGAATAATCTGGAAGTTGTCCATGAGATTGCATTTGTTTATCAATTTCCTGTAAAACCATTCTTACAAATGATAATTCAGTTTTTGCGTATAATGCTTTGTTAACAAAGGAATCCTTAAACTCTTGATCACTTACCCATAAACTTTCTTCTTTTATCTTTTCTTGAATAGCCCTCACCTTGTCAGGTTCATTTTTTATTTTACACCATAAATTTGGAAAAAAGGTATCATACCTTGTCACTTGAAGTTTTGCAACTTTTCTCCTCACAAGTAATACATATGTTTCAAATAAAACTTTAACCGCCTCATGCTCTGAGATTTCTGCATCTTTTAAAGCTTTTAAGACTGACAATAGAAAAGGTGTGCAAGAATACATCTTAGTACTATCTACTTTTATTAGTAGCTTGTGGATATCAGAATTAGGATGAGGATAATCAAGTGGAAATGAAATATGATTAAAAAGTGATGTGCAATTCCTTATATTGTTTAAATATTCAGTTGCCTTTGAAGCTGAAAGTTGCTTATTTTTGTTTTTAAAAAAAACATATACTTTTCGTCCTTTGCCGATCATTTTGCGTTCATTCATTGAAAATAAGTACCGTAAATAGATTTCAAAGTTTTTTTCGCCACCTACTTCATTGATTGGCTTCAGCCATTTTTCATTATGAATAGTTTCGTGAATTTTACTCTTATCATCTATTAAGGGTTTAAATAAATAGCTGCAAATTAATTCACTTGCAGAAAGGGGAGTGCCTTTAGCATTTAAGCTTTCAAAAATAGCTTGAGGGTCATCTTTTCCTTCTTCAAGAGGTATCCACACAACTTTTAAACTTTTCAGTATTGCCCAAGAATAAGCCCATAAATATTCTAATGAAGCATTCTTTAATTTTCTGTGCATGTAGTTATGGAATAAGTCAACTTTGTTTTTACCCTGGATATATAATTGCTGGTCTGCTGACAAAAACTCTGTATTAGGGTTTTGATTAAAAAGTAATAAATATGTTGGCAAACGGTCTCCTTTATTACTGAATACTTTTAACCGTCTGTAATCGTCACCGTTAGAATTAATATTATTCTTGAGTAGATTTTCTAATTCAGTTATGTACTTTTTCACATTTTCGGATAGTTCTTTCTTTTTATTCATCTCTTCTACTACAATGGAAATAAGAATGTAAACTGTGGTTATTCTTTGTTGCCCGTCAACTACATAAAACCGTCTTAGTTCAGGGTCTGTATTCGGTTTTTCAAGTACTACAATTGCCCCAAAAAAATGCTCATGTTCATATAGATATTCATGCAATGTTGTCGTATTAACTTCTTTTCCCTCAGCGTTTAATTTATCAAGTGTATCTCTTAATATTTGTTCTTCGATGTCATCGTTAAGTTGCTTCCATTGCGGTCTATCCCAAGCGTATGCACGTTGAAAAAAAGGAATTTCATACCTCACTGGGTGCTTAAACATTTCTTCAAATGTTCGGCTGATTACGTTGCTGTCTTTTGGCATTTTTTGTGTTTTTTAGTTTATATTTTATTTTCAAAACATTTCCCATCCGGTTTTTATCATCACTCAAATATAGAAAAGATTTTGGAGAAAGTAAAGCGGGGTGGAGAAAAATGTAAAAAATCAGGGAAAGAGCCCTTTGCTGTTTTTTGGATGGGAAGGTATGTGCTGTTGTTGCAAAAAATTGTGTGTTCTTATTTACGAAAAACGCTGCAGTTTTATTTACCAGTTAGAATTATATCTTCATTCATTTCTTTTTTGTTTTTATATTCTTCTTTGTCGTTAGAGCTTCCATGTTTTTCCTGTCCTGTCAAAATTGTCTGCAAGAAATGATATGTCTTTGTTAATTTCATTTGAAACTGTTAGTCCGAGATAGAATGTTGCCCTTGATAAACCAACGTAAAGGTACTTTAACAATAGCTCTTCTGGTAAGTTTTGACTTTGCAATTCGTCAATATTGTGAAAAAAGACTGATTCAAACTCTAATCCTTTTATGACATTTACTGAAAAAACTCTTACGGTATTTTTATCTCCCAATACCTCACCGTTTCTACATGCTTTTACAAGAATACCAACATCTGCAAGTGTATCCAAGTCGCCTAATTTGTTGGCGAATTGCTCAAGTTGATTTTCATCGGGAAGAAAGATAGCGATAGAGGGAATTGAATCTCCATATGCTTTGTAAATTTCAAGAATTCTGTCGGCTATCCATGAAATTTTTTCGTCCTCAATATTAGAAATGAGCATAAGTGGTTTTGGTTCTGTTTCATCCCGCTCAATATATGATTTGTAACTTGCTATTTGTCCAGTTGATTTTTCATAGATGGTTGCTGCCAATGAAAGAAGTGTCGGGCTTTGACGATATGAAACCTTTAAATCTTTTTGTTCTGTGTTTGGAAGCAATTCTTTTATGTCATTCCAAGAATTTAAACCCTCTTTAGTCATTCGTTGCATGATGTCTCCCGAAAATGTTACAGATGACAATTCGGGATGTCCTAAACTGTTCATTGCGATTAGATCTATAATTGAGAAGTCGGTCGCTTCATCAATTCCAATAACTGGCTTACAGTGTGTTTTGAAACCTGTAATGTATGGATGATTTATAGCATTAAACTGCGCTGGAAATGATTTTGAAAGACTGTATGCTATACCATTTACGAACGAAAGTAACAATGCCTGCTCGTTTGAATGTATTCGGGTGTTATTGTCTTTTTTTACGAGTTCCTTTAAAATAGTTAAATCCCAATTCGATGAATTCGCATTAAGTTGTTCCCTTCTGAATTTTTTATAAATAATAGGGATTTCACTAAGAATATTTGCCCCGATACCTTTTATAATTCTTTCAAAATACTTTTTAAAATACGCTGCTTGTCCTAATGGTTCGTATTCATTTTGATTACTAGCTTCTGGGATAAGTTTTAATAATTCCCTATCTCTTTTAGTTAATCTTGTGTTCTTGTCAAACTTTTTTAATGCTTGTTTTCTGCATAAGGATTTCAGTTTGTTAAAAAGTTCTTTCTCAAAGTCAAATGCTGCCTGTTCTCCTTTCTCTTCAAAATCTTCTTGTTCAATCTCTGTATCTTCATCTTCTGCTTCATCATCTTCTTGAATTTCTGTTTTCCATTTCTTTAAAACATCGGAAATAACAGCCGCTCTTTCGGAATCTTTTTGAATAACTACATGAATTCGTGAAGCAACTCGTTTAACGAGTTTTGAATATTCTTTAGCATTTTCCTCAGAATCTTTCTGATATATTTCATTGAGATTCAGGAATATTCGGATTAACTCCTCAACATCTTTTATATATTGACTGCCGTTTATAAATTTTTGAATTGATTTACCTTTATTTTTCCACTTGAAAGGATCAATATCAATCTCAACGACACGATTTAATTTCTCCTTTTGATAATTTATATAATAGTTTTTTAGATCTTTAATGATAGTCTTAATACTTTGGGAAGTATTTGTAAACAGATTTTTGCCCTTTGCCTTATTGTAAACCAGAAACGGTCGTTTGGTTTCCGTATTTACAAAACGATAAATTTTTACAAGTTCATTTTTTTGAGAAGGCCAAACTTTGACTCTATCACTATCAGCAGTAAGTTCCTCTAACTTCATGCTGTTTCGGAGGAAGAGAGCAAGCAATTCATTTGGAGAATAGAAAATCCAGCTTTTTGTTTGATTAAAAAGAATATCTTTTTGTGGAGTGGTAAGTGGTCTATATTCTTCAATGGTAGTTGAGATTAAAAATTTTATTCGCTGAATAAGCGAAGTGGTTTTTCCTGTTCCAGGTCCCCCGTTGATAATTAAAGCACCCTCAAAAATATTTGAGCGTTTAATTGATTCTTGGATGGGATCAAGTATTGGTTGGTACCGTAATTCAGCATACTTACGAATGAAACTTTGGGCTTTGGCAAGATAGTTTTCTTTTTCTCTTTCTTTTTCTTCAATCCGCTGGATTAACTTATTTGCTTCCTCATCAGTTACAGTTTCTTTTTGCTTTTCTAATTCATCAATTTTTATTTGAAGGGAAAGAATTTTAACAATATCCTGAAAAGAATGTGTGCGGCTATCACCAGCAAGTTTTATTTGTATATCTGTAGCATATTCTCCATCAATGATAGGATTATATGTTGCACGATTAAAAATTTCTATTTCAATTTTCCCCGCTGGTACTTCTACTTCATGGATCCCTTCATGATTAAGAATTAAGATTTCTCCAAGTCTTGTGTTTTTATATATGGGTTTCCCGTCTTCTTTTATTGTTGTTCTATTACCCGATTCAGTTCCTACTCTTGCACCAGTTATATCTTCACTATACCTTATGCCACCAGTATTTTCCTTATTGGTTAGCCAAAATTGTTGCTCCTCATCATTGTATATTGTCTTTGAGCGTCCTACGGCATTATTGGTCGCCTCAATAGAAATTTCTAATTCTCGATGTCGTTTGATACTTTTCGCTATGTCTTCAATCTTTTCTGTCATGGTCGGTTTTTAATATTGTCAAGGTTACTGTTTGATAAATGGAAACAATTTCTTAGCATGATCGCTAACTCGTTTATAAAAACACCTTATTTTATTTCAAATCTACAAATACTTTCAATCATTCACATCCGGTTTTTATCATCACTCAAACATAGAAAAATTATTGGAGAAAGTAAAGCGGGGTGGAGAAAAATGTGAAAAATCAGGGCAAGGTGGCTTTGCTATTTTTTGGATGGGAAGTATGTTTTGTTGTTGCCAAAAATTGTGTGTTTGTGATTGGTGGAGAGTACCGGGACATTTGGTGGCTCCGAAATTAGTTTGGGACAAGTTCCCGAAACCAGTGCGGGCAAGTTGTGAAAGGCGGCTGCTGAGAGTAGCGGAGTATGTTCCGGTGGGTTTATGGCTAAGGGGG
>CAZFFN010000088.1:0-31071 GCA_964518165.1 uncultured Thermoplasmatales archaeon | reverse complement strand
GGATAAATATCAAAATCTGTTTTTCCAATAATTTCAGCGGGTTTTTTGTTTATTTCTTCTGCCGTTGCTTTATTAATTTCTAGATATCTTAATTTATCATCTTTTATGTATATACAATCTGGAATATTATATAGTAATGACTGTAGCAGTTTTTCTTTCGAATTTAGTTCTTTTTTTATTTTTTTTTCAGGAGTTATATCTTTGATAATTCCAATTGATCCAATTGGTTTTCCTTTTTCTGATTTCAAAATGCATAAGGATATCTCTGCGTTAAAGGTCTCGCCGTTTTTTCTTATTAATCTTGTTTCCATTTTGTATTTCATACCTTTTTTTCTAATGTTTTCAGCTCTTATCTTGTCCCATTCATCAGGGGGATATAATGTGCTAACATTTCTTAAAAAAAGGTCTTTTTCATCCATTTTAAAAAGTTTTTCCGCGTATTTATTCCATGAAATGATTCTTTCTTTTTCATCAGCTACAGTTATTGCTACAAAATAATTTTCAAAGATTTTTTTATATCCTTTTTTAAAATCTTCTAATTTAATTGTATCTGAGATTTTTTCATGGGATTTTTCTATTAATTCTAGAAAATTTGTTCCAATTTCTTCGTTTTTTACTTCGCTTTTATCAAAATAATTAATATCGCTTTTAAGAATTCCTCTTCTTTCTTCTTCTCTGAGCTGTTTAACAATTTTTGGTTCTTTCATTGTTTATGCCTCAGATTAGAAAAAATTATGATGGAGTCAAAAAAAACTGAAAATAAGAATGATTTAGCTATATTGCCAGTTAGACTGTTGGGTCTCCTGCATCCCATTTTACATCCCATATTTAATATTCTAAATACATTTTTAGTATATTAATTATATGTTATACTCTGGTTTTTTTTAAAAATTTTTTAATAAAGAGTATTTTTATATTTTTTAATATTAATTAAATTTCGGAAAAAAATAAAACATAACCTATATATATTGGAAAGAATATAAGATAAAATTGATGCGGGTAGACAAAGATCACCTACTTCTAGAAAGAATCTTCCCCCACTAACGAAGGTTTTTTTGAATAGTTATCTTTAGTCCTACCCGCATCATCTCTTAATGTTTTAGTTTTTTAGATTTTGTTTTTATTGGTTCGTTGAGACAAGTTCTAGGTTCAGATCTTCGAAAATTGGTATGTAGTCGCTTACTGGACTTGATAGTTTTACTACATTTTTTGCGCTTTCCGAAAAATATATCTCTGCGTTTTTATCAAGTACTGATATCTCTGCTGCTTGGAATGTTCCACCTGGTACATTAATCGTCTTTTCTCCCCTGCCTTCAAATATCGGGGCATGGGCATAGTTATCAGGTATATTGTCTGGTATTTCAATAGTATATTCTGTATCTATTCCAAAGTCATTGAGTACATCTCCGATGTCAACATCTGGTAGATATTGGGCAAATTCTGGTGGAACGATTTCAATAAATCTGTTTATAAAGTTTAAAACTCTAAGCCAGATCGATTCAACCGATCCATCTATTGTTACAGTTACTGTGTTTTCTTGTAATGTCCATATATTGCCTGTTGTTAATGGAAAATCTATGAGTGGGAATTCGTTCTCAAAATCAATGTTTAGGTTGATATTTGCTGGTATGGATATGTATGGTTTTAGAATATCGACAAATCCTGGTAGCTCAATTCCTAGGTTTTCAATGTTTTCCATTATGTCTGCTACAATATTAAGTTGAATGCCTTTTATTCCTAGTGTCTCTTTATCTAGAATCATTTGGCCATTTAATCCGATATTTTCAAATTTAATATTTGGAATTTCCAATGGTTCTGTGTCTTCTGTGTAAAAATCAAAGAGTAGACCTAGTGTTACATCAATATCGTCAGAGATAATTTCTGTTGTATATGTATCTTCATTTACTTCAGTTACTTCCATCGTTATATCTCCTGATGAGAATTTAATATCGAATGTTCTTCCGTCTACTTCTTCATCATAGTTAAAATCAATGTTGTCAACGCGGTATGTCCAACTGTTTCCAGTCTGCCAAGTAGGTGCTTCAAATAAAACAGGTATTATGTTTTCTTCTTCTTGTTCTTCATCTGAATCAGATACTGAGTTTGCGTATCCGCCTAGTCTGATACTTGGATCTCCGATTAATGCACGCTCTTCAACTGTTTTTCTGTCGCCCATATCACTTGATACTTCAAAATTTGTTATGTAATCTGTAACTCCCTGTTGCCATACTGTTCCAGTAAATTCCTTGTTTTGGATTGCATATGCATGAGCAAATCTTAGCATAATCCATCCACCTACAAACTCTGTACATCCATAGTTTAACCCTCCAAGTCCAAGGGCAGTGTTACCAATTACGCCTATTGCGCCTCCCCCTTCTTGTAAAACAAACCATGAGGATGAATCATGAGGCATCCATTCGTCTCTACTAAATAGGAATTCTTCCCCTCCTTCAATTAAATTTTGGAATGTTACATCGAATTGTGCATTATGGCATCCTTCGTTTATCATAAATGGAAGTTTTCCTTCATTGTCAAATTGTCTAACACTAAAACCAGTGTAAAATGGTATAAGCGGCGGTGGTGTTATTCCTGTTCCAGGTTCATAACTTCCAAGGACCATAGGGCTTGCATGGCCTGTAAAATGTACAAAACCACAGCCTTGGTTTACAGCGTTAATAACATCTGCATCATCTTTTACCTGTATGTCTCCTTCATCTGAACAATATGCTTTTATGCTTTCAAAATCTTTATTTGAAAGTAAATTAGCAAACTCGTCACATACAATTTCTCCTTCCCAAGCATCTGGATTTGCTATATCTCCATATCTTTCAGGTGGAAATCCGTCTCCGCCAGCAAGTACTGCTTTTTTAAACCATGAATCATCAGCGTTATTTTCATAATCAATGATTTTATTTACAGCTATTGGTACTTCCCATGTATATCTAAAAGGTAGTCTTCCAAGGCATACATCTGGAATTAAATCTGGATCGTCTTTGGTTCCTTCTCCGCCAGGATATAATTCTGGACCTTCTCCATATATTCCATTATTGTTTGTATCCCAGTCATCCATTATATGTTTTCCAAATTGATTTACATAATAAACATCTGCAAAATAAAGATCAGCTGAATATGTTTGATCATAGGGTGGTTCATATGCATCCTCGGGATTCCAATTATTGCTTCTAAAATCTGGTACATACCATTCATCTGTTTGTCCCTTGTGGCCACCTGCGAGAAGTACGTATTGTACGCCCCAATCATGAACGTGGTCTGCTAGATACATTTTTATTTCTTCCCAATCTGCAACTCCATCATATTCTTCGTATATTTCTCCTACTGTCACTAGTTTTGTCCTAATTGGCGGTAATAAATTGTTTTTGTGGTCTACCAGTGGCTGAAGATCTTCTGCAAATTTCTCATGGGTTACTATTATCATGTCGTATTGGTCTTGACTAGCAAATGAAGGTGTTGGTTGTTCGTATTCAACATTAATCTCTATTTTTTCTGGTAAATAGATTTCATCATTAATCGATGAATATTGTGTGTAGCATCTTACATAGAGGATAGTTGAATGTTCACCGTCCATTAGACCTGCTTTTGTTTTTACTAAGTATGGTTCTGTTGGATACATATTTGATGTTTCATAGAAATCATTGTCAATTGGATTTGGGACCTCATTGTTTGCATTTTTATCTATTGATGTGAGTGGCACTGCTATTGGTGAGGGCATTACCTTTTTATCTAGGGTATATGTTTTTCTATCAATATCGACATCTACATTGTTAATTACTGTTCCTACCGGATATCTAAACACTTTTGTTATAACTGGTAGTTTTGGTTTTCCATCTGATATTAAATTAGATGTTTGTTCTTTTAGATTTACTTCAACAAATTCTTCTTGGCTCTTAAATATAGGTTTTGCTAAAGCCATTTCATATTTTTCTGTTTCAGTTTTTGTGGTGTCATCAAAATCAGATTCACTGTCGTTATCACCAGCTCCTAAAATTCCTACAGTACTGCTAATAACAAATATTCCTACTATTAGAAGTACTAATATTTTTGTAGTTTTCATTTTTCTATCTTCCCCCACTACAGGAAATAATCAAATCGTAATGGTGCAACTTATATATAAAGTTAACACCTGTTAATTTTATTTTTTTACTTTAATTTTAGAAATAAATAAAAAGAGAATTTTTTCATTCTCTTTCATGTTTTACTAAAATTTGATTCCAAGCTAGAAAGCCATCTTCTTTTGCTATTTCAGATCCAACATTTACAACAAAATTACACCATAGTATCCCCTTTATTTGGTTGCTTTCAATTTCAATTGATTCACCTACTCCCAGATTAGTGATAGATCCTGTTGTTTCTTCTCCACTAAATACTCTGCCTCTAAATATCTCTGGTAAAAGATAAGGAATAACTCCTTCGACATTTATAGACCAATCTTTCGATATAGATGTTGTACCCGTGTTTTTAATGGTTGCTTTAATTCTATTTTCTCCTAAACCTTCAATATTTGTTATTTCAAAACTTTCAATATCTCCTAATTCCCCATTAAAATAAAGGTCGTCATCAGTCCCCGGATATATTATTCCACCTTCACATGCATCAAATTTATCCCCTATTTTATAATTAGTAATACCTGATACTTTTTCTTCATCTCCCCAATCGATAGGTATTACTCCACCAGGGGTACCGTGTTTTTTATAAATCTCTCCATTTTTAACATAGTAGCAGTCAAAGCTTCCATCACTGTTTGCAACTATCTCTGGTTTCTCAGCATCCATAGTAACAGTTTGAGTGGTTTCCCAGGCAAGCCCATCAAAAGTTACAGACTTAATTGTATTTCCTTCTTGATATACAACTATTCCCATGTTTGGAATGGCATCAATATCGGGGTTAGTAAAAGTTAGTTCTTGATCAACAATTATATCTATACCATACTGCCCTCCAACAATTTCAACATGGCCTATATATCCCCCATCTGGGTTTTCAAAGGCAAATATAGATCCACCTGTGCTTTGTATTGCTTCCATGTCAAAATTTTTGCTGTGTTCTAAACTTGGGAACCACATTATATAATTGGAGAGACTAGAGGTAAATACTGGAACCTGTTCAAGGCGGTCATATGCCTCGGTGGTATTTGCTGGAAAGACTGCAGTATATGCAAATTCACCATCTTCATATCCTCCAGCTGCACCTACACCATTTCTTCCAAAGTCAAAAATGTCTCCACTTGGAATATAATATGTTAAAACATCCCAGCTATCTGGATTTAATATATTATCCATAAGGATTATATCAAAATTGGTCCCTACTGCGTTATAATCAACTCCAACCGCTTTTTTTTCTACACCTGTATATGATATATCTTGATGAACAATTTCATCATCTCCATTAGTCATAATTAGTTCTGTCCAAATAGTCCCTCCATCAGATACAGCAAAACCATTTTGAAATGCTCCTCCTGCATGAGTGTTAACCTCTCGAGCATATCCTGCGATATATGCTCCATCATCAGTCGATATAAATGTCTCAGGTTTTTTATCAGTTAGAGGATTAGTTGTAATTTTTAGGTCTATTCCTGAAAAACTACTAGAATCTTGATCATATAAATCAGTAAACTTTTTTTCCGATTTTAATTCTATTTTTTCCGGAAGAATTTCTGCTTTAATTTCTTTTTGTTTTTTATTTGGTGAAAAAGAAATTGAAGCTGATGGATAACCACCTATCTTCAATGTTGGATCGCCTAGTAATACATGTTCCAGGATGGTTTGTTTACTTACCCCTGTTGGTGGAGAGCAATAATTTTCCATGTAGTAAGATTGTGTTTGCATGAATAGATTTCCAATTATATCTTCATTTTGTTCGTTGTATATCTTAAAAAGACCATCTGACCAAAATCTTGTACCTGCTCCTACTTTCCAGTATTCGCCTTGTGCTCCAAAACCAAGGGCAGTTGGACCCATAGTTGCAATGCTGCCGCCATTTTCCAATCGTGTAAGCCACCATGCTAGGCACTCAGGACTGAATTTACCATATTCTGCTCCAGAAAATACTTGATTAAAATCATATAAAGCTTTCAACAGACTAGTGTCTAAAGCAGCGGGATGACATCCGCTTATTACAGCAACTGGTAATTTTTTACCATTGTTGATATTATTAATTGGGAAAACATCTGTTAATGAAGCTAGAGATGTAGGAAATCTTATTACTTTTAACCCTGCAACATCGGATAGTGCTCTACCGCCTGGAATTCCTGGATAGTGATCTGCCCAGGAGATTGCACAGGCATGACCACATGCATAGAAGAACCCACTTCCTTTATTGATTTCTTCAGTTAGGCTCTTTGTTCCATCTACTTTAGGTGAGGCAGCTGGCTCTAAAATACTAGGTTCAGTTCCGTGAAGTTCACCATTTGATGTCCAAACTTTTATTTTTTCCATGCTATTTGGGAAATAGTCAAGAGCGGTTTGTGCTTGATGTTCACCTTCAAACCAGCATGAACTATTTACGTTCCATTCCTCAACTATTGCCCCGCCTTTAGTTATCCATACCTTTGCTTCTGTAAAAGGTCTATCAGGGTTTTCTCCTCCCTGAGTTCTAGGATCATATGATTTTCCTTTTATTCCAATTACCTTATCAACATAATCTATAGAGGTCCAATATTCACCACCATATGCATTAGTAGGAGTTTCAACTTCTACATCCGAATTTCCTAAGATATTTCCGTTAGATGGAACAGTAATAAAAGCTATTGGGCTATTATAAGGATACTTTCTATCTGTAATTTCATGATCCTTCTCGGTAAAAGTTATATTAGATTCCATTCCGTGATTTATTGTAACTGTGATTGTGTGTTCATTTCCAGTTGTTCCTAAATGATTTTTAGATTGTGCGTGTATAGTATATTCTCCACTAAATCCATCTGTATCCCAGTATATATTCCAATCTGAAATATCTTGAAAATCATCACCTGTTGCGGTAATAATTTTATTAAACCAATCTGATCCGGTTTTATCGGTATTTTCATAATTTATGATCTTGTTAACAACAATTGTTGCTTCTTCTTCAGATCTACACGCAAGTCTACCTACTGTAACATCTGGCCTCATATCAAGATCATCATATGCGGTCCAACTGTCTTCACCAAATTTACCGTTTCCATTTGTGTCCCATGTATCAAATTTGTATTCTCCAGTGTTTTCATCATAATAGGTTGTATCAGCATAATACAGATCAGAAACCATACCTGGTTCATATGCGGTATAATCTATCCATCTCAGTGGAAGCTGTAATTCTGGTTTATTGAATCCTAAAAAACTTCGATATCCACCTACTAGTAAAACATATGGGATATCTTCTTCATAGATATATCTTTTAATTTTTTCAGCTAAATCTATGCCATTTGTATCTATTTCGTCGGTTGTAACAAGCTTAGTTTCAATTCCATGATTTTCTTTATGTGTAACCAAAGCCTGGAGTTCATCTTCGTAAGCTGTGGCTGTAATAATAAGTAAGTCTTCTTCAGGATTTGAAAAGGATATATCTGGTTTATTATATTCTATTTCGACTTCTGCTTGCTTGATATATTTAATTTCATTTTTTTGCGAATAACTTTGAACGGGATAAATTGTTATCGTTAAAAATAATGTTTTTTCCATGTTTTTATTTCTTCCAACTGTTATATCATATTCAGACATTTTATTTGGATATGGTTCTTTTCTATCAGTGTTTTCTTGTTCATTAATTAAATTTTTTTCAGTTTTTTCTACCTTTTTAGAAACAACTACATAAGGTTGCGGTTCAGGTACATTTATAATTTCTTTTTCAATTATTTTTATCTCTTTTTCTGAATGTGATATTTCTACATCATAAATTTTTGTTCCAAAAGGAAATTCATATGTCTTTTTATATGCTGGCAATCTAGGAAAATTTGGATTTTCCAGAAAATGGTCTGTATTATCAACTCTAATTTTTATGTATCCATTCTGCTCCATTAGCTCAGGATCTGAAAAAAATATAGTGTCTTCTATTGTTTGATAACCTTTTTTATCAAAATTTTTTATTTGTTCAACACTAGCCTTAAATATTCCTACGGTAGTGCTTAAGAAAAACAGAGATATCACTAACACTACCAAAATTTTTTTTATGTTCATTCTTACTCTTCCCCCACAAATTTATATAATATAATACATTAACTTTATTTAAAATTATCTATTAATTCTTCTTTAGCAAGTTATTATTTTTTTGAATTTGAACCGTCTCTACTCTACAAAACTTTATATAATAAAACGCATATAGATTAATGTAGTGGGAGAGTCTTTTAGGAAGAGATCTATTCTGTTGTTCACCTCATAACCCCCACAGATTATGAGGAATACTCTTCCTTCTCTCCACTATAATCCTTTTTTTAAATCAATAAGTGAAGTATTGTACTTAAATACATATGAATAGGGCGTCTATATCTCATATACAATTGTTTTATTCTGCAAAATATAGATAGGATATCTATATATGCTATCATTATTAATTTAAGAAGTTGTACTTGATAAATTTTTTTGGAGAGTGGAGGTGGTGATTGTCTACCCGGCATCTAAGCATAGCTGGGATAAAACCGCTAGATGAGTTAGATGTATCATCAGGTGTCCTTCCAGCTATTGCGAAAGAGCCTCTGCTCTCCAACTTTTGATTTTTTCAAGAAGATATCGAACATTTAAATGAAACCCTTATCTATAGTTCATATAGCTATTGATTTAAAAACAAGAAGATGATAGTAATTATTGAGAGTGGGGGAAGCTCTTTTTAAAAAATCATCCTAAAAAAAGTTGAGACTTGCTCCCTAATCATAATAATGATTTATTGTGGTCTTTCTCCCATTCTCTTCTTTTACTAAATTTACTAGGATAGACATCATAGCATTATTTTTTATTTTATTATTCGTTGTATTAACCTCATTTTTTCGAATAAAAAAAAGAAGAAAAGATAATGAGATTTTTAGAAATTTCTTTTTTTAGCTAATGCCTAGGGCAAAAGGTCCAAATAAAAAACAATCCCATGTTTCTTTCATATCGTTTAATTTAACTGTTATTGTAGCAGGTCCAAAACCAAAGAAAATTCCTGTTTTTATTGAGTGTTCTTCTCCTGGAGAGATTTCAAAATCTCCGAAATAACGTCCTCCAAAAAACATAAGAGGTGCTTCAACTTCAATAGACCAGTCAACATTGACTTGTTCTTCTCCTTCATAAATTAAAAGTACATAAATTCCTAATTGCGACCAAATATCCGTAATTATTAGTCTTTTTGGTGATTCTGACATAGCAAATACTATTTCATCATCTCGTGAACCCCAGTTCATCATCCCGTCACCATCTAAGTCTTCAACGTAAACTTGTGCACATTCTAATCCAACACCTCCATCTCCATAGCAGGTTACACCATCTGGTTTAAATGCATAGGCTTGAGTTCTATCGTGGGCGAATCTTAGGTAAGGTTTACCATTTGTTTTTCCACATCCATATATTCGTACCATGTGTCCTCCGCCACCGCCCCATTTGATTCCTACTTCAACATCTTCACAGTTTTGTAATTGTTCATATATCCAGTCAAAAGTTACTATTCCTCCACTTGCACTTTCATCTTTGGATGTTATGCCGTGTGCAGTGTAATCACCTGAGGTCATCCCAAAATATCCATATCCTTGGTGTTTATTTACAAGTTTATTTGACAATCCGTTATCATCAAGATATTCAAATTTTCCTCCAAGTATCTGTGGACAATTACAACCACTTCCTGAAATTCTACTACTTACTGATCTTGCCATTTTAGCATCTAATTGTCCCACTAAAGAATTGTCTCCATCTTGACCAATCTTATGTACATTAGGTATTGTAATTGAGGCATAGCTATTTTCAAGGTATTGTAAGCTATTTGCAACGCCCATTGGTGCACACTGGTTCCATGCAGCATCAACATTTTCTCCTTCCAGTAGTGGTTTTGTAAAATCCCAGGTAATAAGTTCAGGTACAAATTCATAAACTGCAGGCGGTATTGATAATTCTGCTCTCCGTTCGGGCCCTAATCCATCAGCATTATAGATTATAGTACTTACATTGTAAACAACTCTTGCCCCATCTTGAAACGATCTTGCAGGTCCTTCTAAGAAATCAACATATGCAGAAAATTCCTGTAATTTTTCATTTTGTGATAATTTAAGATAGGTTGAGATTTCTTCTACATATTCATTTTTATCTATGTACATATTTGGGATAACCCATCCATCATCTGAATAAATATTCAAGTATCCTTGACTCATTTCGAAATGGGAGGTAAGTTCATCAATATTTATCTTTAAATGGCCCCAATCTGAATCTTGGAATTTTCCTTTTATCATGAAGTCGACAGTACTAAATGATAATCCAGGTATTACTGGTCTGTAATAACCGTAGGTCTTAAAACACCAATCAGCAGGATGTTGACTTGATATACCTAGTGAATACAAATTGTTGTATGCAATGCCCCATCCATATTCACTTCCAGGTGGTGCAATCACTCTTATATAGTAACCTGTGCCGGGTAGTAGTGTAATATCTGGCACATTAAAAGAAACCCAGTCACATCTATCAGGCGGAATGCTTGTAGCAGGCATTTTTTCAGACGTTAAAACATTTCCTAGAGGTTTTTCAATTGTGACCTCCATATCAGGAGAACCGCCAAACCACTGGCCAACTTTAACTTCGACTCGGTTTATATTATCTAGAGTTGGAACAAACTGTTGCCATTCACTTCCATCTACATATTTACATTCATCACTCCATGTTTGCTGTTGATCTAAAATTTCAGCAAAACTTGAAGATTTTTCTTCTATTTTTGTTTGATTTCCAAAAGCAGAAAAAGTAGCACTTGTAATAAACAGCGTCATAACTACTAATACAATAATTTTTTTGTTCATTTTCTCCCCCACAAACTTTTCTTAAAAATGGTATCAATATATTAATATATAAGGAAATAAGGAGAACATATCTACAAATGAGTTATAATTAAAGAAAACGAATATTTTAAATTTTTTTTATCCAAATTAAGTTGTGATATCCTGAATTAAGTTAAAGAATTTTAAATACTTCAACAGTATCTGTATCCCTTAAGATATCTTCTGAATAAAGCTCAACCTTAAGAGTATGTCTTCCAAAAGTAACAGTCCACCAGGGATATTCATAAGGATAAATAAGGTCACTTACTTGAAAAACGTCATCTATGTAGAATTTTACTTCGTAATCTGCTTGTTCTGATACTTCGGTTCTAATAGTGATTGGTCCAACAAGAACAGTCCAATTGAAAGGTAGTCTGAAAAATTGTGCTCCTAATGCATAAAAATTACCTTCAACTGGTGTCGTTATTTCGATATCATAATCAATAAAAGTTTCAATTTCCCTATCTTTTTCTTGGCTTTTTAGATTATTTACAGATGGATATGTTGGTGAGATCATTATGAATAAAATACATGCTAATACTATCAATATTATGGTCTTCCTCATTTTTTACCTCCAAAATTTTTTATTTCAATTTTATTAAGATGATACTTATATTTAAGATGATATGAATAGGGTATACATATTTCATAATTTTTTTTCAAACGACTATTCTAACCTTTTTTGTCGTTGATCTTTTATAGCTTTTTCAAAGTCAATTTTTGAATCTATTTGTTGATCTTTTCTAAATTTTAATTTTTTAAGATAAAAACGTTTTTTGTTATTTAAAAAATTTATTTTTTCACCGTCAATTACCTCTTGGTTATAGGTTTCTTCGTTTTTGTTTAATGATACATTACTCAAATTTCTTATGCTGTCTAAAAATTCTTTTGTTTCAAAACATTCTTTACAAAATTCGTCAATTAATAGCCCTTTTGCGTTCCAAAAAAACATATCATCTATTATTTCCCTCATTTATTTCACACTCCTAAAATAACTAACATTAATATTAAAAAGCATAAGACCCAGAATATTATTTCCAAAAATGAAAAAATTATTTTCCAACTTGTATTTGACAGGCGGCTAATTTCAAATAAATGATTTATTCTGAATCTGTCAGATTCGGCTACATCATTAGTTTCCAAAGTTTTTTCCTCCAGAAACAAATGTTCTGTAGCAAATTATATCATAGTAAATAAAATCGGTAATCTTCTTTTTTTTCAATTTATATTTATCCTTTTTATATGGCTCAATTTTTGTTATAACCTTAACATATAACCATATGAAATTATAAACTCTTATTATCGCGATCTTTTTTCCATACTTGTTATCGTAGTAAAATTGTCTCTCTATTACAAAATATAAAAGTAGGCTGTGTCCGAAAAGATTGTTTTTTTTCTTGTTTTTTTCACCTAAACAGCCACATATCCAGCTCATTTTTTCTCCCCCGCACTCGATATCAAAATAAATGTTAAAAAAGAATTTAAAAGGTTATGAATAGGGTATCTATACTCCTTATAGTTATGACTTTATAAGTTATAAAAATATAATATATATTGTGAGAATGGGAGAATAATTTTTATAGCCAGTTTGGCCTAACTAGATCCTCTCCATAAAACTAATGGAAAAAAATCTTTTTTGGAATCTCCCGTTCTCTCCTCATCCTTTGGATAAGGTGAGTTACTTAATATATTTTTTTAAAAAATTAATTATAGCCGCCAATTTTTAGGCTTGGATCGCCGAGTAGTATGAATTCTTCTAAAGTTAATTTATCATCCCAGGGGCTGTTATTTATGTAGTCAGTTTTTGCAGATACAAACATCTGACCGAGATATTCGCTATTATCAAGGTTTTCAAAAAACTTTAGTGCAATATAACAACATCCGCCATGAACACCTGATTCACTGATCATTGAATATGCAATTCTAGTTGCGCCTATTGTAGCAATAGCGCCTCCATTAGGTTTTGCTACCATACTCCAGGCAAAACATGGAAATAGAACTGGAAAATCGACCTCTGGTTTATCTAGCTTTGATTCACCTGAAAAGCTATATAAAATATCTGCGACTAAATTATATAAATTGTAATCTAACCTAGCGGTAAGACATGCTGAAAAAAATACAATTGGAAGTTCATTTCTGTTTTTCAAACTAAATAAGTCATATAAATGATAATTAATCCATTCTTGGCTATTTGGCGGATGCGTTCCCAGACCTGTTTCAAATCCATGTCCTGCGTAACAAACAAATCCAGCTCCTTTATTTATCTCACTATTAATAGATTCTTTGGAGTAGGTGTTATCAGAAGTTTTTAACATTATATGGTTAAGTTCGGGTGTAACATCTTTGATTTTTTCAATTAAAAATTCTCCTTCATAGAAGTCATTATGGTGAGGATGAGTATCTCCACCTGCAAGGATTATGTTATTAGTCCAATCTTTTCCATAACTGTTTTTCTCATATTTTATTATCTTGTCTACGATTATTTTTACTTCTAGTATATTGTTGCATGGAAGCCTTCCAACATATAAATCAGGATATAAATCAACTATATCTGTTTCTCCGTTGTGGGCTTTTTCTCCGTAATATCCATTGTTATTTGAATCCCAACTGCAAAAACTTCCATCTGAAAAACATATATCTGAATAATATTGGTCAGTTATTGGATTTTTTAAACTGTTATCTGGATCTAGCCATGTTTTTCTTATAGGTAATTTATTGATATTTCCTACTAACAATACATAACTTACATTCCAGGTTTTATATGAATTATATAAAAAATATTTGATTTCTTCAGCTTCATCTCGTCCATTTATATCAAAATATTTGTCATTGTATATTTCGTTTAGAGTTACTAATTTTGTGGTAAAACCATATTTATTTTTGTGTTCTACTAGTTTTTTTAATGTTATTTTGAAAGAGTTTGGAGAAATAATTAAAAGTTTGTAGTTTAGAGAATTTTTATTTTCATTATTTTCTTTTTCATTTGAAATTTCTGTGTGATATGCATTTAGAGAAGGAGTGATTAAAAATATTGTTATAAATAAAATAGATGTATAAACCACAGATTTTTTCATTTTCTTCCCCCATATTTAGATTGATTTTAAATAACTCAATCTTTTGTTTTAAAAGACTTCTATGGTTTATAATAATTGTGGTGGATAATATCTTTGTTTTAGTGTTTATAACATTTTTTAATATTCCATCGCTAAGTGTCTTTGATAATGCATATTTTCAGTGTTTCCTGCATTATCTACTGCATACCATCTAAGTTCGATTTCACCCCAGAAAATACCATATTCATCAATGTAAATTACAGCTGTATTTTCATATACTGTTTCTTCAAATACTTGATCCCATACTCCATCGCCATTATTATCCCATGCTATTTCGTAATATATATAGTTTACACCACTTCCTGGTTCAGGATCTGTTGCTATTAGTGTAATTGGAGTATAAGGCCATATTATGTATCCTCCTTCTTCATTTGGTTCGCCAATTATTTTTTCAGTTAAAGGTGGCGTATTGTCTTCTTCCTCTATAATCCATGTGACAGTTACAGAGTCTTCTCCAGTGTTGTCTGCATCATCTGTTGCATAAATTGTAACTTTTATATTCTCTCCTGGTTCAATGAAATCTGATAGATCTAGAGGTCCTAGACTGTATTCAACATATGCTGATGGAGGATCTATTAAGAGTTCGTCTCCTTCGCAAAATCCGCCATCCCATTCTATCAAGAAATCAAGAATTACTATTCCTGTTCCTCCAAAATCTGTTGCATAGCCCTTGACTGTTAATGGTGATTTTACCTCCTCTCCTTCTTGGGGTGTTGTAATAGAATTTTTTGGTTCAGTTTCATCTTCTTCTTCTCTTTCCCATAACTGTGGTTCAGTTATCCCATTTAAAGCACATACATCTTTTTCACATGCACTTAAAAATGCTTTGTCTAAAAGTTCAACTATATCTATATTTGGATCATCATACCATATGTCCCATAAATCTTCTACAAAACCACTTGTAAATTCTCCGCCTTCATCATCTGGATTTGGATCTGGATGATCGGGAGGTGGATCGATAAAATCATTATCATCAATATCTCCATATGATGTTTGACATGCATCGCTTGCTGTTATCACTTTTCTACTGTTGTCAAGTTTTGATAGTGATTCAATAAATGAACCGCTATGGCAGCAATCAAAAACCCATTTATATTCTGTGTCTGGATTTTCACTAGCCATATCTTCAAACTCGCTTTGATAAACTAGATCGCCATCACATGATACATATGGTTCTCCATCATCTGCTACTCCTCCATGTGCTACAACATACACTAAACAATCGTCGCAATCTTCTGTGTTGTCAAAAGCATTTTCAATATCATCCTGGCTATTATTGTCGCTCCATGAGTTTAGTTCTTGAGTATTAAAACCGGGATATGTACCAAAAAATATTCCCATGCCTATTGCATCTGTTGCCATACCATCTGCATCGTTTTCCTCACCGTCATTGCCATCAATGATTATTGCACATTCTACATCTCCGTTAAAGCAGCCACACTTTTCTTCTGATTCATCAAGTATTGCTTTTTTTGGGTCTGAAACTTTGTTTTTTGTAATTTTTTCATATGAAGGTGGATTATTATCATTTGTATATGCCCAATTTTCTGAATTCCAATAATCTTCATCAGCGCAGAATATAGCTTCATCGTTTAATATCGGCCACCATCTCTCATAGTTAATCTCAATTTCTGCTGTTTTTGCATCTATATATACAAACCTATTAGGATGAGAAAATCTTGCTCTTGGATAATCATCTATCCAAAAAAACCATTCATTTTCAGTTGTAGTTCTATAATTTGGAGATGGTGCCTTCTGAGTTGTTTTTGGAGTTGGATGTGGAAGCCAAGGTGAAGTTTTATCTCCGTTTTTTAAAGTTCCATTAAGAGTAAAAGCATAAATAATATGGTCAAGTGTATTGGGATTTATCACGTTATTTATTAAAATATCAATGGCTTCATCTTTAGAAATCTCAGATGGTGTACCAAAGTTAAAATAACTTACATCCAATTCATCAGAACTACTTGCAAGTGTATCTTCATAAGCTTTTACCATTATTGTATGTGATAAAAAATCAGTTTCATCCCATAACCACTCGAATGGTTCTTCATAGATTATTCTTTTTAGTTCATTATCAATATAAAATTCTACTCTAGATGTATAACCATTTGTTATTTCACATTTTATTTTTATTGGACCTAAAATTAATGGCTTGAAAAATCCTATTATCTTATTTCCTGAAAAATATATCGCGTTTTCCGGTTGGGCTATTTCAACTTCAACAGGTTCTAGTTTACCTGTTGCCGGTTCAATTTCTTCATTAACTTTTTTTTCATTTGATGATAATTTCAAAAAATATTTTCCTTTCTCATTATCTTGTTCATCAAAACCTACTGAAGATGCAACAGACGAAAACAACAGCATTAATATTATCATACTTACTATTTTTTTTATCATTGTTCTTCCCCCACCAACTATGAAGAGTCCTCTACCACGCTCCTCAAAAAAAATTTTTTACACGGTAATATAATCACTGATTTTTATTTAAGTTAGTATGTATGTGCTATCTATATAAGCCATTCATATTGAACTTTTTTATTAATTTCTTTTAATATTTATAATTGATAAACTAAAAATAACTATAATATATGATTGTACACAAGGAAAAACCTAATGCTAAAAAAATGTATTCGACATACATAAATGACCAAGCTTGTGTGTTTTCAATAATATTATTTCTAATGACTCCTTTCATCTTATAAAAAATAAAACAACTGGGAATTATCAAAATTGTTAATGGCCAAAAATACCATTCAAGAAAATCAATTATTATTAATAATGGAACCAAAATAAATGGAATTATTAGAAAAGGCAGGCATATAAATGATGTTTTTTTAATTCCATATGTGTTCATAAGAGTTTTTACACCAGTTTTTTTATCTGCTTCAATATCTATGATATCTTTTGATGCCATCCCTCCGATTAAAAAGAATGTTGCTATAAAACTTATAGTTATAGGGGTTGAATTAAAAGGGTTTCCAAAAATACTCCAAGCTGCAAGTATCCAAAGCATTCCTCTTGGAATTGAAATCCAGATTTGATTTAGGAATATGTATTTTTTAATTCTTGGTGGTAGAGAGTAAGTAACTGAGAAAAAAGCTATCATAAATACAAAAATTCCAAACATTACATTTAATGTTATAGCAATTAATAGAGCTAGTAAAAAAATAATAAACGCGATACTATGTGCATCTGCTATTTTGATTACTCCTTTTGGAATTGGGCGGTATGGTTTTGAGATTTTATCTGATTTATAATCTGATGCTTGATTTATTACATTGGATGCAGCGTTTACTAGCATTAAAGTTAGACCCGCTGCAAGCATCGTAATCAATGATGTTAAATTAATATTGATATTGTTATATAATATACTTGCTGCCATTACAAAAAGTGAAACAATTAAAGGTAAGAGCAGTGTGAAAGGTCTAAATAAACATAATAGATTCTTACAATATTTAATCAAACTATTATACAACTAATCTTCCCCCGCAGATTATGAAAACACCTTCATTTTATCAAAATGATTAAAACTCTTTTAAAACAATATGAACAGCCTATCTATACGTCGTATTAATATGGTTTTAAAAACCTGAACTTATTAATATTTTTATAGAGAATGGGGGAATAGGCTTTTTTCTATATAACCATCCAAATCTCCTTACCAATCCACTTTATTGGGGTAATTATCTCCTGTTTCTACCATTCTCTTCCATCCCTTTTTATAAAAAGGTCTAATGCAAGATAATAAAAATGATTTTAACTTTGGATTAAATTTTTAAAAAAATAAAAAAGTTGGAGAATTATCTCCTATTCATTATATCTGGTAGATCAAGTGTAATAATGTTATTTGCTATTCCAATAAAGAAAGTGTGGCTGTCTTTATCTTGGACAATATTTCCAGGTATTTTTAAATAGAAACCCATAAAATCTGTCATAAAACCTATTTGCCTTCCTTCAATTAGTTTAGTAAACCTTAAGTTTATATCTGGAATTGGATCAACAATAAGTGTTCTACTTGATTTCAGAGGATCATTAAATCCTTTATAGAACCAAAAATTAAATTGTTTGTTAATTTTTATTTCTGGCATAGTTCGTAAGCTAATTTTTCTGCCGTATCCTTCACTAATTATTATCTTTCTTTGCTGCAATGGATTTAAACCTAAAAAATCTGTAACCATCGACAAGAGATTGTTATCTTTAAAATCTGATTGTAGGTTGTCAAGTATATCTAAAATATTATTATTTCCTGAATTGATGATTCTATCTATGATCATAGAAATCATTGTTTCAAATATTTTTACTTCTTTTCTATCTGCAGTTATTTCTTTTGATTCAATTTTTCCGTTTGATTGAATTATTGAATACTCTAAATTTATCTTTTCATTAGTTTTTTTATTTACAACATTAGCATTTACACTTGCTGTTTGTATTGACAAAAAGATCAATACAAAAAAAATCAATATTGCTTTTATTTTTTTCAAATTATCTTCTCCTTTTTTCTTTGTAAAAAAAAAATGAAAAAAATATATTTAAATCGTTATGAATATCCTCTCTATATAGCTTATAGTTATTGATTTAAAAACCTATAATCTATTTGATTTATGAGCAAGAAAAGGGGAGGCCCACTATTTATTTATGTAACTATATCTCCTCATCCTACCTCATGAATAATTGTTGTATCTCCCCTTTTAATTTCTTTAAAAAATAAAAAAAATTTAGAGTTAATTTAGAGGTAGGTTTAACTCGATTTTTTCATCTCCAAATGCATATGCATAATTTGCAAAACCTATGAAAAACGTATAACTTGCTTTTGGAAACATGTTTGCTTCATAAATATATATTCCTTTTGGCCTTATCATAAAACCAGTTTGTTTTCCTGTAAATATCTCTGTTGATCTTTTTGAAAACATTCCATCTGGTCTTAAAATCAGTGTTCTGCTTTCTCCACCTGCTTTTGATCCTTGGTTATAATGCCAGAATGTAAATGAATTTCTTTTTAGTTGAAATACGCTATTTTTATAAAAGTTAAAATTGTAGCTCCATCCTTGACTTATTATAAATGTTTTTTTAAATGGTGAAAATCTATTGTTATTATTGGTTGTAATTTTATCCAAAATAAAATCTATAATGTCTTTAATT
Organism: uncultured Thermoplasmatales archaeon; assembly: GCA_964518165.1. Classification (GTDB taxonomy): domain Archaea; phylum Thermoplasmatota; class E2; order DHVEG-1; family DHVEG-1; genus CAYZTD01. The sequence goes on along the minus strand of CAZFFN010000088.1, from coordinate 11,847 downwards.
ATAGAATTTTGATTCTCGTCTAGTGTATTTAATATTTCTAATAATTTTTCTATATTATCTTCTGATATCAAAATTTGTGTAAGGTCTGTTAAGAAACTTTTAATTTTTGCGGGTTCTTCTTGATCTATTGAATAAATTTTTATATCTTCATTTTCAAAATTATCAATATTTTCAATTTTTTCTTGGTTTTCTTTTTTAATACTTTGTGAGATAGTAACTGGATTTATAACTAGTAAAACTAGTAGGATTATTACACTTATCTGAATTATTTTTTTTAAATTCTTTTTTGTTTTCATATTTAAATTACCTCTTCTCCCATTTATTTTGCACTTTTAAATCAATTAAAAATTATATAAAACGATATGAATAGCTTATATAGACGCCCTGTACATGTTTTATTATATAGTTATTTGGTCTATATAGGATATCTATATGAGTTTATATGGTCTCTTTTTATTTCTATAATAATGGCTAATCTATCTGAAACGGAGCAACAGAAATTATCAAAATTTGTTGAGTATTCTCTTCTGCTTATTTTGAAAGGTTTTGATGAAATGGATTTAAAGCAGAGACTTGAGCTGATTAAACTTTTTGGATCTGTGATTGATATTTATGTAAATAGATTGTTATATAGAATTTCAGATTTGGAAAAAAGAATTGAAATTCTTGAAAATAAAAATAAAAAAAAAGATTTTTTTAGTGAATTTGCTGGAGTACGTTTTTAATATTGTCTAAAAATTCCTGTCCTTTCTCTGTTGTATGATATACTGTCCCGGATGGGTTCCCATTTTTTACCTCTATAAAATTTTTCTCTAATAAAAATTTGAAATATTTTATGAAGTGTGTATATGAAATATTGGCATTGTAGAGAAGTTGTGTTTTTTTTGCACTTCCTCCTGCTGAATTTAATATCTTAGCGATTATCTCGCTCTCGCTACGCTTATTACCAAATATCATTCCTATTTTCTCCCCCTTTTAAACGATTTTCGGTAACTTACCGTTATGGATTATAGATATAAAAACATTTGTCCAACATATGGGTATAACACTAGTAATAAATTGGAAAAAATGATTTATAAATTTTATTTGGCTAAATAAATGACGTTTTCTATACAGTGTAGAAATTTTTCCCCTTTTTCTGTCATATAATATGTATTTCTTGAAGAGTTACCATATGATTTACCATTTTTTACCTCTATAAAATTTTTATTTACTAAAAAATCAAGATATTCAAGAAAATGACTATAGCAGAGATTTGTGTTGTATAAAAGACTTGTTTTTTTAGATTCTTCTCTAGCCTTTGTTAATATTTTTCCAATTATTTCTATCTCACTTCTCTTATTTTTAAATATCATCTAGATCGACTTCCCCCAACTTTTAAATTCTTAGATTATTTACTAAAACTACATTTACATATATTAATTTTTGTCCAAAATAGATGTAAAATATTAGCAAATTATCTGTAAATTTATAATTTGTTGTGAAAAAGTATTTATTAATAATATAAAAGTTATTTTATTCTATTTTATTTGAAACATTTGTTATTAAAATTTTTATTTTTATTAAAAACTAAGAAATTTCTTCTAGAATCTTATTTATACTATTTAGGAAGGTATGACCCTCATCTGTTATTTGATATACTTTTCCTGTGGGGTTCCCATTTTTTACCTCTATAAAATCTTGATCTAATAAAAAATTAAAATATTTAACAAAGTTAGAGTATGAAGTATTAGTACTATACAATAGATGGGTCTTTTTTACCTCTTTTTTAGCAGTTTTTAAAATTTGTGCGAGTATTTCGCTCTCGCTACGCTTATTACCAAATATCATTTCCTATACTCCCCCAAAACCATTTGGAAATCTGTAAAATAAAACAAACATCTTAACATATATTAATTTTTGTCCAAAAAATGAGTATAATAACGGTAAATTAGCAGAAAGAGAAAATAATTTTGTTTAAACTTTTTTTATAAAACATTTATTTTATTAATTTTTTTTATTTAGAACAATTTTCCCTTTATCTGTTATATAGGGTGTTTTACTGCGTCCGGTTTTTTGGATAATTAACAACCCTTTTTTTTCCAGATGGTTCAATTTTTTAGAAAGTGTTTTTCTATTTATAGATAATTCATCACTGATCTTTTTGAATGGAACTAGGATGCTATTCATATTGTATTTATTTATTAGTGACAAAATATGATAATAATCATCTCTAATCTGTATTTTATCAATTTCTTGGTTAGGAACTGAGATTAATTCACTTTTAAGAATCGATAGTTGATTTTCAGTTAAAAAAGAAGATTTAATGTTAACAATCAAAATAGCATTATTTTCTGAAATTAGATCTGTTATTTTATACAAGTATCTTATAAATCTTTGAAATGAAAAATTAGATATTAAATAATCAATGCGGTCGAGTAATATGACAGTTCTTTTCTTATTTTTTACAAAATTTTTAATTTTATCTAAAATATTCTCAATCTTTAAGAAGTCTCCATTATCTAAAATATTTTTTTCACGTAAAACAAAAGACTCAATTTTATTTGACTCTGAACTATCGCTTAAAAAATCATATTTATAACGAGTGATATATAGTCCTTTTTTTGTATCTAATTCAACAATATTCTTAAAAATTTGAAATACAAAATCATTTTTTTCATCTAGAAAATAATAACTATATCCACTTAAAAATCTTTCATGTCTTTCAAGTTCATGGGTGATATCATCACCTATTAAAAGAACTCCATCTGTAATGTTTCCATTTTTAATTTTAGAAAAACCACTCTTAATTATTCTTTTTGAATTTCCTTTTGTATTTAGAATCACTAGATTAGTGGTAATTGGTTTTCCGTTATAGATTCTAGATATATTATTTAGTAGTTCATCGGAATTATCAAAAACATTTGTTTTCTGAATTTTTTTACCTGCAACTTCTTTAGTTTTATATCCTGTAAGATGTTCTGTTTTTTTACCCCATGTAAGAATTCTATTGTTTTTGTCAAACGAAATAATTACCTCATTTGCACTATCAATTATATTTTTAAGATTATTTTTAGTTCTTTCCGATTCTAAATGAGATTTTTCAAGTTCTTCAGTTCTGTTTTTCACCATCTTTTTAAGTTCTTTTTGGTAATTCTTAAGTTTTTCTTCAGCTTTTTTTTGTTTTGTAATATCTCTAAATGTAACTAAAAGTCTCTCTTTTCCTCCTACGGATAAAATGTTTGGACTTACTTCAACCCAAAAAGTATTTCCTTTTTTATCTTTAGCATGCCATTCATATTTTTCTTTGCTGTTTCTAATTTCTTTAATTCCATTTTTTAAAAAATTTTGATTTATTTTTTGATCTTCTGAAGTTAAATCTTTTATATGTAGTCCAATCAACTCAGATTTATCATATCCATACAATTTACATGCTTTACGATTTGCATCTATAATTTCTCCAGATTTAATATCATGTAAAAAAATTGCATCATTTACTCCTTCAAATATAGTTATGTATTTTTTTTCACTTTCAATCAATTTTTTCTCTGCTTTTTTTCTTTTAGAAATATCTTCAGAAAATCCAATAATCTCGCGTATGTTTCCATTAGAATCTATTTTAAAGGGTGCAATTACAGTTTTAAACCAAGTATCTTTTAACTCAATTTCAAAGTCTACATTTTTTCCAGAAAAAGCTTTTTCCCAGTAAGATTTCATTTTTTTATAGTTTTCTTCGTTTGAAAATATTTTTTCAACTTCTTTTCCTCTAACATCTTCTGTTGTTATATCAAAATCTTTAGCAACACTTCCTTCACTTAATACTGATATGATATTACCATCATCATCTTTTTTTAATCTAAAAATATGGTTTGGTAATTTAGAAATAACTTTTCTAAAATCACAATTTGAATTTAATCTTTTATCATCTAACCGTATCTGGTTATTTTTGGTGTTTTTTTTATTATCCACCATCTCCATCTTTGAATCTGGAGATTCTTTTATCATATTCTCCCCCGCGAAGACATTATATTAAACGCTTATCTATTATTTAAGCTTTTTAGAGTAAAAATTAGTTTAAAGAAATTGATTTATGTAACTTATTTTTGTTTAATTCCATTTTCATAATCAATATTTATATACAAAGAAAATGTATTACTGTTAATAATATAATTATGTAAATCTGTGGGGAGTTTTAAGAATGAAAAAAGAAATGACTGTATTGGTATTAATGATTTTAATTATTCTAGGTTTATTTTTTGTACTTACATACCCGTTTGATAACAAACCAGAGTCAAATACAGTAAATAAGGTTAATACCCCTCTTGATATAATTTCATTAAATACTGAAGATGTCAAAGGAAATTATGAGTTAATATCTGAAAAACATATTACGGAGAAATATAATTCTGAAAATACAACTGGAAACGGGCTAATTTGGAATATTTCCGAACATTACCAATCATTATTTATGGAAAATAAGACCAGTAATCCAATTGCAGAGGCCGATCCAACAAATAAAATAACTCAGTCTTTAACTAAACTTGAATCAATAGAAAAAGCTGAATACTATGTAATTTTAAAAAAACCAAGTTTACTTGAGAAAAAAAATTATACTGTTTTATCAATTGGAGAAATTGGGTCTGAATCTTTTTATTTAACTACTAAAGTAAACTATGAAGATAATAAATATGATTATTATCTGCTTTGTTTTTCTATTGGAGATGTTGTTGTTACAATTGGTGGTCTAGATAATGATGAAAATACATATTTCAATTATGGCAAAATAATTGAAGATAATATTATGGACTCAGTTGTAAGTTAAAAAATTAAAAAATAAAGATTTGAGGGAAAATCCCTCTTAGTTTAGGTTTTTTTTATGCTTCTTTTACGTTCAAGAAGAATGGTCCTAGTGCAAAGGCTGTGTAGTCTTTTTCTAATGTTCCTGCTTTCACTGAGATATCTACTTTTCCTAGAGCAAAGGTAAATGGAATCTTTATTGTTTCAACTGAGTTTGCGTCTACTGTTGTTTCTACTTCTCCACCTAATAGTACAAATCCATCGACTGTAATTGAACATACTACGTTGTTTTCAGCTGTATCAATTGTTGCTTTTAAGCCAAAACCGCCAGATACTTTTTTTATTTCCACTGGTTCAGCTGGTGTTTCATCTTCTCCAACATTTATTGTTGCAGTATCTGAAGTAGATTTATCATTGCTGTCTGTTACTGTTAGAGTTAATGTGTATTCTCCAGCATTTGTATATGCGTGATTTGGTTTTGATAACGTTGACGTTGTTCCATCGCCAAAGTCCCATTCATATGTATATGGACCTGTGCCGCCTGCGATAGTTGCAAGGAATGTGGTTTCTTGGCCTGGATCAACACTTCTATCAGAGGTGCTTACTGTTAATTCTTCAAGTTTGTGCACTATTACTTCTGCTGTATCAACTGCTGTTTCACCAGCAGATACAACCGTTAAAGTTGCAGTATATGTTCCTTCTTCACTGTAAGTATGTGTTGGGTTTTGTTGATTACTTGTTGCTTTGTTGTCACCGAAGTCCCAGGTATAAGAGTATTCGCCTTCTCCGCCCCATGCATCGCCATTAAGTTGTACTGGTTCACCGGCAGTTGTTTCATATCCGCCAAGGTTTTCACCGTCAGCACTTGCAGTTAGTGGTGTATCGGCATCAACTACATGGATTGTAATGTTGTCCCAATCGTACATGAAATTAAAATGTAGTTGAGGATCAGAAGCATCAACTCTTAATGATACTCTGTAGTCTCCTACACTATCGAATAGATGTGCTGTTGTTTTATCTGAACTCTGCGCACCATCATCAAAATCCCAGAGATACTGCATTGCTAATGGTTCTTCGTCAAAACCATATGCAAAGCTTCCATCTGAGTCAAAACTTACAGGTGTTCCTAGTTCTACTTCATAGCTATTTCCCATTGGTTTTGATATATGGGCATTTAGTCCTATCCATGGATTGAATAGTACGTCTCCTATTACTTCTACGCCGTATCCCTCTGCATTCAATCCACTTGGGCCGTCAAATGCGCCCCACCAGTTGTATGTTGCAATCGCAGTTGTAGTGCCCTTATTATGGATACCTACTGCATCAGCTTCACATTCTTTTAGGAATTTATTGTATTGTGCATGGACTAGATAATCGCCTTCTATTTGTATTGCTCCGTTTACATCGGGTTTTAACACAAAATACTCAATTGTTATATCATCTGCCATAATTATAAGAGGCATCTTTAGTACAGCTGCGTTATCGTTATAGACATTGTATGGCGGTGATTGAGTTCCAGTAATCAGTATATCTTCTGTTTCAACTTCTACATCACATCCATCATATATTCCATTATGTACAGTTACCGTACAGCCAGATCCTACGTGAGCTACACCGTGTTGGACACTTACAAATTTACTGATACCAAAGTCAGGTGTTGAATATCCATAGTCATCATCTACTTCTACATCACATGGTGATGGTGCAGTTGTAAATGTATAGGTTTGTGTATTTGTTGCAACAGGTAATCCGCAGTTGTCGGTTGCTGTAACTGTTACAGTATAAGTTGTACTGTAATCCAGCCCAGATAGATATAATGATTTAGTTCCATCTGTATCGTCATTTGCATTTATAGATTGACCGTTGCTACAGGATATGCTCCAGTCGAATGTGTCACCGTCTGGATCTGAAATTGGAATTGCCCATGTCAGATACTCAACAGGTTGATTTGTTGCTCCATCAGTTGGTGAGGGAGTTCCAAATTGTGGTGGTGTATTCCATACAGTTACTGTAGTTGTATCTGTATCTTGACATCCTGAATAGGTTTCAGTTACTGTTAATGTTACAGTATATTGATGTTGGACGCAGTGATCGTATTGATGTGATGGATACATACCAGTTCCAGTGTTTCCATCTCCAAAATCCCAGTCATATACAAAGTTAGCTGGATCATATCCAGTTGTTCCTGAGGCATCAAAATAGACCCAGTAGTTACTATATACATCAGTTGAATATGGTCCGTTTGCATCAGCAAAGACATCGTATATGTCTACAGTTGTAGTTGACGTGTCTGTTCCACCATAAACTGTACCAGTAACTGTGAGTGTTACATCATAGTGACCTGGGCTGCTGTATGTGTGTGTTGGATCCATACCAGTTCCAGTATTGCCATCGCCGAAATCCCAAGAGTATGTAATTGTTTCACCATTGTATGTACAATATGCATAGCTTCCTGAGCCATCAAAGTTAATTGTATAGTCATTATCAACGCAATCTGTATCTTCATATGGCCCATTTGCATCAGCAAAGACTTTACCAGACCACGGGTCAAAGTGAACATTTGCACTTACTTTATCTCCACTACCATCAGCGGGTTCACCTGTTACTGGGTCATTTACACCGCCACTTGGGCCAGATGCATGTCCCCACCAGTTGCAGGTTGCATCGATATCATATCCAGAATAATCGTTTTTCATTCCAAAATTGGTATTTCCAGTTATATTGTTGTAATGTACCTGTATATTTGATAAAGTATCATCATGACCATAGATCCCAATTAGATTTCCAGAGATATCATTGTATTCGATAGTTATGTCATAGTTGTTATTTCCTAAACCAATACCATATTCATCGCTACCTGCAATGTTGTTATGAAGAATATCACTTTCATCTGTACCATAGAAGAATATGCCATAGAGATCAACTCCTGCAGCGGCAGATCCAAGATCAATTATACACTTTTCAATGGTTATATCTGTGTAACCTCTTGCAAGAACAGCTCCTGCATTATATGGTCCAGTTGGTGCACTATTTATTATCCATAATCCTGTAAGTGTAACTCCATCTGAAACAATTTCAAATGCATATCTTCCACCTTGTCCATCTATTGCTGGAGGATTCATAAAATTACCTTGCCAGCCACCTGCAAATGTAGGTGGGTTTGGATCAAGAGGTTTAATTGTTAGATCATTGACATCTACAACTACGTTTTCATGGAATGTTCCATTTACACCTATAGTTTCACCGGCGTTTGCATCATCTACAGCACTTTGTATGGTCATATACCATTTATCCTGGTCATAGTTGTATACTGGCCCAATACATGATGGATCATCCCAGTGTTTTGCATCAAGCCATGGTTCAAAGAGTACATAGTCACTTACTGTATCTCCAGATCCTGCAGGATTCTTGGTTGGATGGTATGGTCCAGAGATGTCTCCCCAATAGTTACAGCAAGCTGGGAAATCATAACCGGTTTGCAGGTTTTGCATACCATAATTGGTATGGCCAAAGATGCTGCAGTTATGTACTCCCATATTGGATAATGGATCGTTTTTTGCATAGACTCCAACATCACCACAGTTCTTTATTGTACATTTGTGAACTAGTACATTGTCGTTTCCATTAGCAAATCCAACGCCGTAATCATCAATGTTTCTTATATGGTTCCAGATTGCTTCACTGTTATCAGTACCATAGAAATATAAACCGTAATCATCTGCTGAACTTGTAATATCATAAATAATGCAGCCTCTGATCAAGAAATTGTCGTAATCTCTTACTAGAACTCCTCCATGAGTGGCAGGTCCTGTTGGATTTGAATTGGTTATTTTAAGATTTTTGAGTGTTACATCATCATGTAATACTTCAAATGCGTATTTTCCCCCTGCACCATCAATAATAGGTTTGCTACCTCCTTGGATAGTTACTGCTTTAGTAATTTGTATCATGCCACCGTGTGTATATGTACCATCAGTACATTCGATGATATCTCCATCATCAGTATCAGAATCATCAATAGCTTCTTGAATACATGCAAATGCTTCACCTGTATCTAAATTATAAATTGGTGCCCAACAAGTCGTTGAAGACGCTGATTGAAGCCATGGTGTCCATTGAGCGTTACCAGAAACATTTACACCTTGTGCGCCAACATTGAAATGATTTAATGTCGCATTTGTTGGCCCATTTGGTGAACCCCACCAGTTGCAGGTTGCATTTACAGTTTGGGTGACCAAAGGTCCGACCCATAGTCCATCTGATCCACAAGATGTTATGCTGTTATAGTGAATTTCAATATTAGTTGGCGGTGTCACACAAGAATCATAGCACCATATATCAATACCATCATATGTGATATTATTAATTTTATTTCCTTCTACCTTCACATCACTTACTTCGTTGTCAATTGAAAATCCCCATTCACAGAATTCTATGTGGTTGTTGGTTACATCAACATCAGAACAAGCTCCTGCCCATGAAGAACCATATAAACACTCTGGGAAATCTATAACACTTATGCCTTGTTCACAAGCATGTACATAGTTATCATCAACAATCACATTACTAGTATCAACAACAATAATGCCTGTTCCTGACCAAGAGGTTCCGGGATATCCGCATTCTTCAACATTGTTTTTCCAGATTTTTCCTTCTGCGCCATAACCAATTTGAATGCCATTTGGCGCCCAAGTAATCGTCGCTGAACCTCCATTATATGGTCCTATTACATGGTTGTTTTTGATATCTGCATATCCATCATAAATACCAATACCGCCCCGACCAAATTGATCAATTTTATTTCCTCTTATCCTGATATGCATATCTCCATATCCAAGTATTCCAAAAGTCTCTTTGCTGTTTACATCAATATTATTGATTTTGTTATGATGGATGTCTGCTTTTCCATCGCAATGATCTTTATTGACGTTACGCATCAAAATTGCAGAAAATCTATCTGCCGGGGTATGACTATTAGCATCAATTTTAAATCCTTTCATTTCAACTGTAATTGTATCTGATCCCCATACTGTATCATTTCCACTGGTATATGTTCCACCAAATAATCCAACAACGTACTCGTAGTATTTAGAACTCTCAGCAACATATACATTATTTGGTGAACTTGGACATTGAATTATTGGGTTTCCATTTCCAATCAATTTTAGACTTTTTCCAACTGTATAAATACTTTCTACATATGTCCCGGCTTCAACCATTACAGTCCCACAATCACAAACTCTGTTAATACCATCTTGAATAGATGCAAAGTGATCAATATTCCAACCGGTAGTAGTACTATCGTAATCATCATCTACATAAACTGTGTTATAGCATATTCCACCGTTGCATAATCCTCCAGGTGGTGGAGAAGTTAACCAGGGGTTATAAATAACATTATTACTAACACTATCTCCTACAGCTAGTGGATTAGTTGCATGATATGGCCCAGATGGATGCCCCCAGAAATTACATGTAGCATCAATAGCCCCGGTGCCTGTGTTTTGTGCACCAAATAGAGTGTTTGCATTGATTATGTTTTGATGAATCTGAATGTTGTTAAGAGTGTTAGCTGCATATATGCCAACATTATTGTTGTTTATGTCATTACCAGTGATAGTTATCTCATTGTTGTTGTTTTCTAATCCAATACCATAATCTGTGCTGCCAATTATTGTATTATTTTTAATTGAACTCGAATCTGCCCCATAGAAAAATACATCATATAAGGTCGTAGCTGCTGTAATTCCATTTAAATCTATATGATTATCTTCAATAAGAATGCCTGTATGGCCTCTTGCAAGTATTCCTCCACCATTTGCTCCAGTTGGTGCAGTATTTTTGATTATGCAGTTTTTAACGGTTATATCATCATTATCCGCTTCAACAGCATATCTTCTGTTTAAACCATCAATTTCCAAACCATCTAAAGTAACTCCTTGTGAGTTGATCTCAAATGAATATGTAGATGATGTTGTTGGTTTAAGAATTGCGCTTCCTTGAAACGGTATCGATTTAAAAGTTAGATCATTATTACTTGCAATCACATGTTGAGTATAGTTTCCAGGCCCTGCTTCGATTGTATCTCCTGAATTTGAATAAATAGAGCCCCATGCTAGATCTCTTCCTTCAGTCCATTTGTTTCCGCTGTTAAACAAAAATTTATTTTGATTAACATTTCTGACTAACATGTCATATCTATTTATATGCCATTGTGTAAAATCATTTGCATCTCCAACTGTAATATAGTCGACCCACATTGTCGTATCTACAGAACTTTTTCCTATTGTCATTTTATTTACTTGAGTCCAATCAAATGTTCCATCTCCTCTTACTACATCAGGTGTTGTTGGATGTGAACTCATATCAATTACATATGTTCTCCATGTACTCGATCCTCTAAATTGACGCGTAAATATATCCTGGTCATTATCAACTAAAGTAAAATTTAAATCGTATGCCCCAGAATTTTTACACCAGAATACTACATAATCGTCATTACTAAAATCCCATGTCCCAGTTGGATCGCAACGTGCATGTGTTCCATCGGTGGCAGAACCCACTGCTTTTATGCTACCGTCCCATTCTTGCCAATCAGAATTGTCAACAGAAATTGTTGAACTCCAAGAATCCCAGTCTGTATCGTTATCGCAGTCTATTACTGCAGTTGGTGCTGCAGAAACGCTCATAGCAGAAAAAATAAATAATGCTGCTATACCTGCTATTGCAAAAATCACTAGCCTCTTAAAACTTCTATTTTCTCTCATATTTTTTTCTTCCCCCACAAATTTTATTTTCTTTCTAATTTATTTATTATTTAGTCTAATAACTCATATCATATATAGGTATAAGAAAAACTATGTATTTTTATCCCTTCTCACCTCTTCCGTATATATTCCCCCACATATTACGAGTTATAAGCATATGAGTATGGAGTTTTTAGTATATAAATCTTATCAAAACGTTTCGTATTTTAGCCTGTTGAAAAATTATAGTTCTGAATGAATTCAAGTAATTGATTCCAAACGTTGGAATCAATTTCTGCTATATTTCTCTGAAATATTGATAAAA
>CAZFFN010000087.1:0-45215 GCA_964518165.1 uncultured Thermoplasmatales archaeon | reverse complement strand
CTGCATCCCATCCATCCAATTGAGATGTAAGGGACTCATAGCAGAAGGATTTTTCTATTTTATCAAAGCAGAATTAACAGATTAGCTAAACAAATACTAAAAATCTTTAAAGATTTAATATTAAAATTAGTAAATTTTTTACTAATATTGTTTTTCATTTGATTGATCCTCCCACAATTTTTTATTAATATAGCCTAGTATTTATAACTATAATTAAATATTTATAATTTATAGTATAAATAGTTTATTATATAAGTGTTACTAAAATTATGTTTGTATTAATTAAATCAGGTAAAATAAATTGGATAAAATTTGGATATAACATGTATTATTTCCCTCAATTGTAAAAAACTAATATCATAATCAAAACCCCATAAACCTTTAAGTAGTCCCGCCACAAACTCTCCAGAATCCATCCATAATAAGATTTAAGGAAACCTGAAAACTCATACCATCAATATTTCCCAAAACAGTTGCATGTATCTCAAAATATCCATCTATTATCATACAAAAAAGTTCTTCTTCTACTGAAAAACTAAATGTTATTGATCCGTCTAATATGAATTCTGCATTATTTATTGAAAAAATATCCCATTCTAAACCTTCAAACTCAAAATCAACTTGAATGTCACCTAATTCAAAAGTGTTTTCACTTTCGATATGTAGACCTGTTTTGTTTACCAAAATGTCTATTGTTTTGTTAAAAAATATCTTTTCAACATATAAATAAAAGTTGTTTATTTCAATTTCAAAATCAGTTATATTAATATTTACATTCTTGTATCCTAAAAGATCCCCGCCAATTGTTAGATTCTTTTGAGAAATACCTTCATTAAAATCCCATTCTAACCAAATATCTCCATTCATTTCACTGTCAACATCTATATCAAAATTGCCATTAACTGAGAAGTTTGTATATTCATCGAAATCTACGCTTATATTGATACCAATATCTGTAAATGTATCATCAACAGATATAGATAGATTACCACTTCTCCCTTTTTTAAAGTGCATTCCACCAGAAATAATTTTACTTACTTCTACAAATATGCTGTCTCCATATCTAAATCTAAAGTTATTTACAGAAAATTCTGCTGAGCCTTCTATCGAGAAATTACTAAAGTCTCCTTTAGTAAAATTAATATAAACATATGATTTGTTTGTATCAAAAACAAAATGGCCATTGATTTCACCAAGGACTCCATTTATATTTGTTTGGAAGTTGTTTAAATGTATCTCGTTTGAACCACCAATTGCAATACTTACATTTCCATTTTCATCTTCAGTAACTGTCACATTGTTATCACTAGAACTTTCACTTTTTGAATTAATATTAACATATGATGTGGCAAGATTAACAGGATCATCAACGTCTATTACTTTAATTTCACCACCTAAATCAATCTCATCTTCAAAAGGTGCATTAATTGTAAAATGAACGATTTCTGCACCACCCTTTGGAATTTCTCCAGAAGTTGAAGAAAAGACATAGTATTCATTAGGATAATCAGTAATCGACCAGTTAAAAGATCCATCTTTGTTATTATGAATCCATATAGATGAAGTAATCTCTTCACCCGGATTTAAATCAGGTAAAAATATTTCTGATGGGAAAAGAGAGAAACTTTGTCGTATGGATCCAACTATGTTTTTATAATCTTCTCCGTATCCTTCATAATTTGTATGAGATAAAGTAAAATATAAAGCATTAATGTGTTTTTTATGATCCGTAGGAGGATAAAATGAGACATTTATTCTAACTTTTTTATCAGTATTAATACTTCCAAATGAAGGTTCAAAAATCACATCCATGCCTGCAGAATCAAAACCTAAAGGTGAAAAGCTTGCTTCCCAATCTAAATTATAACTTTCTTCAGCTACGTTTTTAATTTCAAACCATGTATGAATCCTACCATCAGTTTCAACATCATCATAAGTAAAAGCCAAAGGACCTGTATCAACTATCTCAAAATATACAGGTTTTTTAATTATTTCAAATGATAAATCATCATTCAAAGAAGGAACAGAAGAATCAGCTGGTGTAACAGTTGCAGATACAAGATATTCACCTAAAGTATATTGATGGGAGTTTGTTATTATTCTGTTTTTATCTGTTGTAATCTCATAAAAAGTTCCGTCACCAAATGAAACATTATAACTATATGGGCCGATAGTTGTACTATTTTCTAAAAGAGGTGGGGCATACCAAACCTCAAAGCTTAAATTCATATTATCTAAAGGAGTGGTTACAACAAAATCATCGATTATGTTAGGTTTTTGCATAAAACCAGAAGATTGTCTCAATAAAACCAACTGGCCAGTTGAGCTATATGGAACAACTGGGACTGGTATCCAATCTGTCTCATTTGATTTTATTTGAACAATAGCAGATATTTCTCCGCTGACATTTACATTTAAATCCGAGATAGTTGTGGTATCTTCTGTTTTATTTATGTTTATACTAAAATCTATTAAAGCATTTAATTCACCTGCTACTCTTAAATTATCCAGAAGAATTATTGCTCCACTTGCTTCCTTAGCATCAATAATCACTGAAAAGGTTCCATCACTTGATTGATGAAGGTCGACCCATAAATCCAAGGTTCCTAACAGTTCAACTAGATTTTTGCCATCCTTTTTAATTTCGATCCAACTTGAACTATAACCATAAACATAAATTCCACCTTCAAGACCAGTTAGTCCATTTTCAAATAACAAATCGATATTTCCTGGTTTAAGCACAATAGTAACATTCATATTTTTAAAGCTAATTTTTGTGTCTTCAATAATTTCACCTTTGAGATAAACATAACTAAAAAGAGCTATATCTAAAAAGCCTTCTATACAAAGAGAACCTTCAAAAGAGACATTTGATATTGGAAATAGATTACCAACTACCCAGAATTGCAACTCGCCAACATACATACAGCTGTGGTTAAGATCAAAAACAGGCTGAGTAGTTACAGAATTTAAACCAACTCCAATACTTCCAGATTCAGGTCCGCCACCAACAAAATCATACATAAATATCTGCAAAACACCAGGATAGCCAAGATATATAGTTTCAGCAGTAATTTCACTTTCTGAAAATAAATTTACCATAATTGGTATATCTTTAGATTGATCAAAAGTAAATTTAACTAAAATTGAATTTTGAATGTAAAGAGCTTCAAGATTTACCTCGATTTCTAAACCTGGTACTAAAAACCATAATGTGTTTATTGTTATATCTGAATCTCCATTAACATTACCATTTAAAATCAAATCATCATCTGAATAAACAATATCAATATATCCGCTTCCATCAAAAGTAATATTCATATCTGCACTAACGCCTAGAGGAGATGAAATTGAGCTGTATATTCTCAACTTATTAATTATAATATTTGTCAGGTCTACATTTGCATTAATTGATATATTGTTTGAAATACTTGTGAAATCAACGTTTAAACCTCCATTTACAAGTAATCTATCTGCTGAAATATCTACTAACCCTCTATAGTTAAACTCAAAATTGGTAATATTAATAATTCCTGTAGCATCTGCTTGAAAGTCCCCCTCAATTCCAGTTACGCCTGATTCATTCCAGCTTATATCAATTGTTCCAGACGCTGCAGCATCTAGAACTGCATTAATTGAACCTTTGAGCGTTATATCAAATAATTCAGTGATATTAATGTTTTTTATATCAAAATTTGCAGAAAAGTAATTATCATCAAGATAAATCATTAGTTTACCATCTTTGCCTGAAGTGTTTAACTGAAAGTTTACAGATATCTCTGGAATTGATATTTCTACTTTGTCTTTTACCCATAGATTAAAATCAGATAGAGAAACAAGTCCTCCACCATCAATATTTAAACTTAGATTCCCATCAATTGTCTCCCATGAGATATTAAAAAGCTCACTTGTTGTTTTAAGCTGTATTGTACCAGAGATGCGACCAACCATTTCGTTTTCATCAACATAAGTTGAGTTAAATGAAAACATTGCTGAGCTATTACCTTTAACTACAATTGTACCATTTGAAAGATCATCTGATACATCCCATTCAACTATTGAGACACAAATTGAAAAACTATATTCTTTAGTAATACTAAGTGTTGTATTAATACTATCACGGGCAAAAACAAAATTATTGAATTTAAGATTAAGATTTTTTATTTCAGCACCATGATCTATTTCAACAAAACAAATGCCTGTAATGTTATTTTCCTCTATTTCTGTTGAAACAGTAATACTAACAAAACCATTTGTCTGTTTGAAAAATCTATCCATTAAAACTGAAAAGTTACCTCCAATTTTTTCTGAAAACCCTGTGATTTCTAAATCATAAAGTTCAAAGGATTTACCTGATAAATAGATCTCAACATCCCCATCAAATAAATCATCAAAGAATATTTCAAAAGGACTATTACTTAGACGAGCAATATTAAATGAACCTTCAAGCGTTGAAAGAAAACTACTCATAGACTCGTTTAGAACAGATATGTAAAATGAAACAAACAAGTCAAATTCATTTCTATTTAGTCTAAAGTAGCCCTCAGATAAATCAAGTTCCAAGGATGCGTCTATAATACTTGCATCTGGCTTTATAAAAAAATCAACAATACCGCCACAATCCCCTTCAAGATGAACGTTAAACTCCACACCTTGCCCTTTTGTGTATAAACTTGCATTAAACACTCCTTTTCTAAATAAGAATAGAGGGTCTTTATTCCATTCAATTTTTGCTTTGGTAAATAGATTTGAAAAATAGACCTTATTTTTTGGGAAATCTAAACTATCACATAAACCTATCTCTTGGATCTCATTATCATGTGTATTAAATTCAATAAAACCCTGCCTTCCAATCTTTGATGAAATACTGATTTTATCTGGCATATCTAATACATAAGCATATGTCGTATTTTCTGAATTTGTATGTTTTAAATATAGATCAACATCTGTATTTTCAGAAGAAGATCTGGAATATTCAAAAACTGAAACACCATCTATTTTTCCTCTTGTAAATATAATCTCTGAGTTGACGGCAGGATTATATTTAACCTTTGAAAGTAATTCAGTATTTTCTTTTTCATTAAAAAAACTGAAAATAAGATTTAATTTTTCATCTCCATTATTTTCACTATCCGTTTTTATTAGAAATTTATGTATTGGTTTTTTCATTAGTGAAAAAATATGTGGTACAAATTTATAGGTTAACTCAATATCTTTCGGAATTTTTTCATTACTTGGAGATTCATAACCAAAGCGTAATCTACTATCAGTTAGATTTTTTACAAGTAGACCCATATAATAAAACTCTAAATAGTTTTCAAAATAAGCTTTTTTATCTAAGTTTTCAAAACCTTCTAGGGTTTTTATTTTAAGTATAAATTTCAAACAGATCGATACAGGCCGTTCGAACCCAGGTAAAATTCTAAATCTAACAGAGATATCCTCTTCCAAGTCATTATTAATATCTATTTTTGTTTCACGAAAAAGATTTAATTTTGTTTCTTTTGTTTTTCCACTATAGTTTGTGAAAAAGTAAAAAGAAAGAAGACCCTTGTGATTATCTAATCTCTCACTTATTTTTTTTGAAAAATCAAAACTCTTAATTTTTTCTTTTATAGACTTACTCTTTTCTCCAATATTGTTTAAAATCTTTTCTTGTGTTGAACCTATTTTATTATCTAACTTTTCTTTAATATGAGTAGAATTATCACTTGAGACATCTAATCTTTGTGACATAACACTCTGAACAAAGGTTGTTAATAATATAATTGAAATTAATATTGTTATTAATTTTTTGGCCATAGCTATCTCCACTTTTTAATTTACTAATATGAGAATTTTTTCTCATATATAATATTTATAATTTATACTATATATATGTTACCATAGATTAATATTACGCATATTTATATGATAGAAATAAAGAAATAAAAATATATATTAAATTTTAATCAAGCTCAAAATAATTAATATAAAAAATTAAATATGAAAAAATTTATTAAATTTTTATTATTCAACTGGTTCTAATACAAAGTTAACCTCTGATATTTCGCCAGAGATTACGTCTGTTGTCTTCTCTGATCTTACAAAACCCTTTTTTAGTACCATTATCGAGTATTCACCTTCAGGAACATTAATACTGTAAAAACCATTTTCATTAGTTGTAGTATCCAAGAAATCTACTGCAGTTTCTGATTGTGAGGGGGTTATTCTAACCAATGCATCAGAAACTGGGGTATTTACTTCACCTTTAGCTAAGACTGTTCCTTGTATCATTCCATCTTCTGGACTACTGGGTTCTTCATTTATATCTTCAACTGTTATCTCTTTTTCAATAGAATCATATTTTCCTTCATCATCAAATACTGTTAATATTACTGAGTAAACTCCTCCTTCCGAATATGTATGTTTAATTTCTGGTTTATCTAATACTTCTGTAGTTCCATCTCCAAAATCCCATTTATATGTATTAATTTCTCTGCAGGCCTGAGTGCTTGTAGATGTAAACACAATTTCTTGTTAAGCTCAGGTGTAGATCCGAAAAAATTTAGATTTAGAAAACACGCCGAGGATGAACTTGCTCACTACGCACAAGAATGCTGGGATGCTGAAATTTTTAGCGAACGATTCGGATGGATAGAATGCGTTGGTATTGCAGATCGGTCGGCATATGATCTAAGTTCACATATCAAATCAACTGATGTTGATATGCATGCTATGAGAAAATATGATAACCCTAAAAAAATTAAAATGACAAAGATAGTACCTGACATGGGAGTTTTGGGTCCACTTTTCAAAAAAGATGCAGGAAAAATAAAAAACAAACTCGAAGAAATGGAATATACTGGAGAAAAAAAGATATCAGTAGAATTAAATGGAAAAGAAATTGATATTCCAAAAAATGGATATGAAATTGTTGAAAAGGAAGAAAAACTTAGTGGTAAAAAATTTGTACCACATGTAATTGAACCTTCATTTGGAATTGATAGGATTTTTTACTGCATATTAGAACATAATTATTGTGAAACAAAGAAAAAAGGTGAGGAATATACCGTTCTAAAGCTAAAACCAAATATTGCTCCAATTAAAGTAGGTGTTTTTCCTCTAATAAATGATGATAAACTAGTTAATATTGCTAAAGATATTTACAAAGAATTTCGTAAAAACGGCATCTATTCATATTTCGACAAAGGAGGTAGTATCGGCAGACGTTACGCACGTATGGATGAAGCAGGAACACCTTTTTGTATAACTGTCGACCACGATACCTTAAAGGATGATACCGTAACAATTAGATATAGAGATTCAACAAAACAAGATAGAATAAAAGTTGAAAAAATAGTAAAAAAGATAAAATAAAAATATAAAAGAATTAAAAATGTTTTATATTGTTGCTAGTGAAAAATCAACAACTGAGACTTTGCCTTGTTCGACTCCTGTAGTTTTATCTTCTTCGACATATCCTTTTTTAGATGCAGTCACCGTATATTCACCTGCAGGAACATTCATTCTATAACACCCGGTTTCATCTGTTCTTGTTCTATATATGTCTTCTACTGATCCTGCTTGATCCGGTCTTATTTCAACTATTGCATTAAAAATTGGTTTATTTAATTCATCTTGTGATTTTACGGTCCCTTGAATAGTTCCACCTTCATTTGGCGATGGGTCTTGCCCTGTGCTTTCAATGGTTATTTCTTTTTCAATCGAATCAAATTTTCCAGATTTATCTTGTACGGTCAATTTTACTAAGTAACTTCCTTCCTCTGAGTATGCATGTGAAATTTCTGGTTTTTCTAAGACCTCTGAATTTCCATCTCCAAAGTTCCATCTATAAACAACGATTTCTGAACAAGTTTGACTACTAGTTGAGACAAATGTTATTTCTTCGTCTACCTTAGGCTTCAATGGATTAAAGGTAAAATCAGCAACAGGAACACATTCAAAAATTGCAATAACTCTTTTATCACTATCCATTGTCAACGTCTCTTTGAGATTTGTACTCCCATCAATGTCATCTCCTTGCCATTGGATGAATACACAACCATCCATCTTCGGTATTTTTGCTTCAATATCTACTTTTTCATCTTCTTCATAAGAATGAACACCTTGACTTGGTGATGTTGATCCGCATCCCTGTGCAACAACTGTCAAATCATGATATACTACTTCTTCATTACTTTCATTTTCATCATATTTCCCAATAACTTCTTTATCCTCATTCATTGTAACGTTTACTGTATTTTCATTGCCAGAAGCATTTTTTAGCCATGATTCAAAAATATAATCATCATGTTTTTCTAAAGCAGTTATCTCTACTTCTGTACCTTTCTCATATACTGCATGGATTTCAAAACCTAATATTGGTAAATATTCGATTGGTTCAGGCTTTATGGTGAAAACCTGTTGAGTTATTCGAACTGGATCTGCTTTTAAAACTAGTATTTTTGTTTCATTGGACTCGTCCAGTACCTCAAATTGATGAGAGGTAGTTTCAAGAGTTCCCTCAAATATTTCTTCAATCTCAGATGTAGGGATATGGTCGCCTGAGGTATAAAATCCTTGAATAGTATAAACCCCTGGTGTAAAGTCATGTGATTCTTCATCTGGAAGTCCAAACATTCCTTCTTTTGTAACATCCTCGATTTCTACACTTATTTTTTCTCCAGGATTTAATTCTACAACCTCCGGTGATCTTCTTTCAGTAGGCCCAATATATTCTAAAATTTCTCCTTTCGGAGTTCTTATATTAAAATTAAGTGTTCTAACTTCAAGAGCCATTTCGCTTACAGAAACTTTAGCATCCCCATTATTTTTAAGCGTTGCTTTTATAGGTATGCAACTCCTAGCTGGACCTGTACTATCTAAAGAAATATTAAAATTTAAATTTGTTTCTGGTTCAGGTTCTATTAATCCTATATCAGAAATTTTTATTGGAAGAATTCCCCTGATAAATTGAGACAGTCCAGATAAGCTAAATATATCAAAAAATGATACTGAAAAGGAAAATTCAACTTTAAGTCCAGATTCTCTAAATTCTTTAGGTAGATTAATAGGTAGATATGTATCAAAGTGCTTTCCAAAAAATGTTACACCTTTTTCTGCTTTTATTAGTAAAACTGATCTTTCTGAAATATCTTCTGAAAAAATTTCACCTGTATCTTCATGGTCAGGTTTGTTACTTAAAATCCCTATTCTTGCACTAGCAACAGATGATACTGATGTAAATAAAAATACTGCTGCTATTAAAAATGCCATATATTTTTTTATTTTTAACTTCATTTTGTATACCTCACTAAATTATCATTTCATTTATATATTAAAGTTATATATTTCTTTGCTTATAAATATTTCTATCATTTTGCTAAAAAAACAATAAAAAAAATAAAAAAAATTAAAGATTAGAACAATTTAAGACTCTTATCAATAATATCTGAAAGTTCATCAACTTCTTGAGAATCAATGACCAAAGGCGGTCTAAATCTAATAGTATTTGATCCACAGCCTACTAAAATTGCCCCATTTTTGTAAATAATCTTTAAAAGTTCATCTCTTTTTTCTGGAGTATTACAATCAAATGCACACATAAGGCCTCTTCCACGAGCATTATGGATTTTTTCAGGATATTTTTCTGATAGTTCCTCTAATGACTCAAGTAATCTTTTACCTTGAATCTTTGCATTTTTGACTAAATTTTCTTTTCTAATAATCTCCAAATATTTCTGGCAGCGAAACATATCAACAATGTTTCCACCCCAAGTTGAGTTAAGCCTACTAGGAACAGAAAAAACATTGTCTTTAATTTCATCGACTTTTTCACCGACCATAATACCGCATACTTGTGATTTTTTACCAAATGCTAAGATATCTGGTTTAAAATCAAAATGTTCATGTGCCCACATTTTACCAGTTAGACCCATCCCGCTCTGTACTTCATCGACCATAAACATACAATCATTTTCATCACATAATCTCCTCAGTTCTTTGAAAAATTCATTGCGAAAATGATTATCTCCGCCTTCTCCTTGAATCGGTTCAATTATTAATGCTGCTATATCATCTTTATTTTTTGAAAAAGCATCTTTTATTTCAGATACTGCTTTTTTTTCTTGTTCTTTAACTTTATTTAGATTTTCAGGATTTAATGGAAAATTGATTTTTGGGTTAGTAATCCTCGGCCAATTGAAAATCGGAAAATATTTTGTCTTGTTTAAATTAAAGGTGTTAGTCATAGGAAGAGTGTAACCAGTTCTTCCGTGAAAAGCCTCTTTAAAATGAATTACTTTAGAACCTAATTTTTCACTTTTACCAGATTTAATATTTTTTCTTACTTTCCAATCGAAAGCAGTTTTAAGGCCATTTTCAACAGCAAGTGATCCTCCACTTATAAAAAATAGATGTTTGAAATAATCTGGAACAGCAATTTTACCGAATGTATCAATAAAATCAGCCATTTCAACAGTGTAACAATCAGAATTTGTGGTTTTATTTAATGCTATTTCACCGATCTTTTTGATAAACTCTGGAGTTCTCATCTCTGGATGATTACAACCAAGGGGTGCTGAAGCAAAAAAAGAAAAACCATCTAAAATATATCTATTATGTCTTGAATCATAAATTCTAGTTCCTTCACTCTTTTTAATATCTACAACAAAATCAAAGCCATCTACAATCATATATTTTCCTAATGTTCTATGTACATTTGTTGGTTCAACAGTCATCCAAACAACTCCTTTATATTAAAAACAAAACCTATTCTTGATTGAGTGGTATCAAAAGCATTTATAAAATGGTATCGGTGAATTAGTTGAATAAGATTCAAAAATCTTTAAAGTTTTAAAGAAAAAATGTAGAGAGAAATGTGAGGGAGAAGCAAAAAAAAGCAGGATGCATTTTTTTTATTATTCTCTCTACATTTCTTATTTTAACTTAGGTCTATTGTTTTAAGCTCGGATAAATCTCTTAAATCATTTATCTTTATCATTGAATCAGAAATTGTGTAGAGTGTATCTTCTATGAATAGTGATCTTTTTATTTGTGAAAAACTAGAATAATAATCATAATATCTATATCTATTACTAGATTTTTCATTATCTTCATGTGAAATTTTTCCGCGATATTCAAAACCATTTTCGGTGTTAAGATTATAAATATATGCTCCTTGTAAACTATCTACAATATCGTCTGTATCTTCATCTCTTTTTACTTCACTTACAGGTATTACAAATAGTTCTTTTTCACGGTCAAAAAGTAAAGCTTTATGATTGCGTAATACAGGCGTATTCGATCCTTTATCACCAATTACTACTTTTGATATTTCTTTTGGATTTTCAGGGTCTGTTACATCAAATAAGGCAATTTTTACACCAAGTATTGCTGTATAAAACACTGCATTATCAGAGTGTATCTTATCTGAATCAATACTTGCATCTGAGTCCTTACCTATTCCAATGACATGGTTTTCATCGTATGGGTGAAGGTAATCAGAGTAACCAGGTATCTTTAGTTCACCAAGGATTTTTGGATTATATGGATCTGATAAATCAATTACAAAAAATGGATCAATGTTTAAGAATGTTACAAGATATGCTCTATTTCCCATAAATCTTGCACTATGCATATTTTCATTTGGTGCAATATCGGTTATTTTTCCAACTACCCTAAGCGTATCATTTAAAACAAATACATTTGAACATTTGTCTTTTGAGTAATCATTTGTTTGTGTAGCTATTCTAAAAAAACCATTATGTTCATCCATTGAGAATTGATTTATTATCCTACCAGGTACCTCGCCTTTTGAGATATATTCTACTTTATTATTATCAATTGAAATTTTATGAATTATTGTTTTTGTGGTGCTGCATCCATAAATCCTTGCCTTAGAAATATCTGGCTCTAAATATTCATATGAGCTATATGTAAGGTATATATTGTTTGTTGAAACATACAATGTACTTGAACTAGAGAACATAAAACTTTCCTGGTTCACTTCATCTGTTTTTAGATCAACTGCTACAATGTAAGTTAAGGAATCTATTTTTTGTGATGAATTCACATAGTGAATGCTTTCAACTGGGATCTTCTTTGAAATATTGTTAATAGATATCTTTGGTATAGATATTGTTTCATTTCCATCAATTTCTCTATAGATATTGTATGTATTTTCTGAAGTAATTATATAGATATTATCTCCAATTAATCTAGCATCAATAAAACTTCCATCTATCTCTATCTCTTGATTTATCTCTGGATTCTTTCTATCTGAAATGTCATAAATATTTACAGCGGTATCTGATTCATATCTATCTTCATAATAACCATAACAAATATGATACTGTGGTTGTGATCCAAATACTATTAATTTATCATTTTTTAAGAATAGATTACTTACGTAGATATCATCTAAATCGATAGTTGATAGAACCTTTGATTCGTTTTCAGGGTAAGCTTTTACTATATAAATTTTTGAATTTGAAAGAAGATAGATATATGTTCCATCAGTTTTTACAATATCTGGTTCATCTACTCCCTCGACTTGAATATTTGTTTCTGAAAAATCAACATCGGAAGATGAATCAGATTGCCCGGCTGAAGCTGATTTTTCTGCATTAGCAAGCATTACGTTTACTGATCTTGGTGCTTTCAAACCATAATCATTCCAATAATAAGAACTAGAACAATTTTTGTTGTAGTTATTATCTTTTATAAAATCAATAAATTCTTCATAACTTGAAAAAGTCTGAAGTTCACTATTTTCAAAGGATTCATCCCTATTATTGAATAAATCAAAGGGGTTTCCAAAAACAACTGGTTGAACATTTAAAGCATATCCGAAGCTTAAAACCAATATTATTCCGGTGATAAATAAACCTGTAATCTTTACATATTTTTTTTCCATTTAATATCAATCCCTAATATTTTTCTATCTCTAGTTATATTAGGCATTGTTTATATACTCCAGGAAAACGTTTGGGAAATGCCAAACAATCTTGATTTAAAAATTACAGAATGGATATTTTAAAAATAGAAAAAAAAGAGAGTATAAATTTTTAAATAGTTTTTATTGACTCATCAAATCTAATATCCATTTCTTCAAGTTCACCAAGAATCGGATTATAAATACCTGGTAGAACTGGTATATGAACACCTGTTAAGCTGATTTTTCCTTCAAGTATCATCCTAACTGCTATTGCTGCTGGAAAAGCAACAGTTCTTGCAACAGCTGAATCATCGTTTGGTATTCCATAGTTTACTAGAGTTGAAGTGATATATTCTTTTTTATTTGAGTATTCTGCGATAAATTCATGATGCATAACTATCATGTCGCGCTCGTCTTTTCCTAGTTTCATCTTTTCAAGTGTTAAAACATTCATAAAGTCAAGTGGATTGTCTTTATCTTCTGGTAGTTTTTTATCGCTGAAAAGACCAAGCCATTTTAATCTTTTAATAACTGTTGAGTATATTTCAAGCCCGAGAAACTTTGCAGTTGCTTTTTCTAAATCATCATTTTTTCCTGCTGAAATTAAAAACCTTGTCATATCACCATATGTTTTACCCTTAAAACCTTCAATTGGTTTGTCATTCAGCCAACCGAGGGCTACAATTTTTCTCATTGTTTCACACCAGCCAGTCATCCTAAGGGTACCTCTGTAAACTGTTTTAGAATCTTTCAACCCATAGATATCTTTGTATGGAACCGAGTTTCTATTTGGATAATTCTCAAAACTTCCAACCTCTGGAACATCCATAATATAATAATTTTCAAAAAGTTCTTCTCCAGGGTATTCTCTAATTTTTCCATCCTCAAGCCATTTAGATGGATTTTTTGAAGCAAGTAGAACACCTCGAGGAGACCATGAAAATTTATATCCAAAAGGATTTGTGTTTGCTTCATGTGATGGAAGAGCACCTGTTGATGACTTAAAAGAAGTTATTTTCCCACCTTTTTCTTCAACATCGTGGATAATTCGCATTGCACTCATATGGTCAATACCTGGATCAAGGCCGGATTCGTTTAATATTATGATTCCTGCATTTTTTGCTTTTTTATCAAGAGCCTTCATTTCTTCAGATACATATGAAGTTGTAACCATTGAGATTTTATATTTTATACAAATTTCTGCAACCTTTACATGAAATGTATACGGCAGAAGGCTTACTACTAAATCAGCTTCTGAAATAAGCTTATCTAGTAATTCATCATTTTTTACGTTTAGTTCGACTGCTTTTCCATTTTGATGATTATTGATTATTTTTTCAGCTTTTGAAACTGTCCTACTAGCCATTGTAACTTTATAATCAGTTTTTTCAAAAAAATATCTAATCATTGGCCTAGAGACCATTCCTGCCCCAAGAACTAATACCTTTTTTGTCGTAACCTTTTACCCCCTAATATTATTGAATTTTTCAAGCAGGCAAAAAGAAATAGGCTATAAAAATTTGTTGATATATTGATAATCTGGTGTTAATTTTCCGTGATGAAGAATCATAGCTCTTTTGATTTCAGATGGTAAATTTAGGTCTTTGAAATTTTTATTGTAATCTGTTTTTACAATGGATGGAATATAGTTAAATAAGGCGTTGCTAAAAGCTATAGATGATTCTTTCGGTAGTTCACAGGGTAGATTATCAACTGCCATCACAGCTACTCCTTTTCCCTTGTATCCATCTGTAATTTTTCCAGTTAGTGGATCATATACAAAAACTGGACTGCTTGAATCAGTTACTTTTTCAGTAAATTCAACTGCACCATTTATATCAACGCTGATGTCACCAACAATTTGTAGTTTTGATAATTCACTATAGTTTTTTTCTAGATAGTCTTTAGTGATAAGCCTTGGGTATCTTTCATCCCAATATATACAGTTCATTAGAACTGTTAATTTGTTGATATATCTGTGAAAAATCGATTGATATAATTCTGGTTTTGCATAATATTCCTGAAGACTGAATTCTTTATCTTCTTTTTTTGGTTCAACCATATCTTTTTCCTGAAATACTACCTTATATATTAGATTATTAGAATAATGTGCATCCATTTTTTCAAGTTGAACAGGTGCAATTTCCTCTACAGGAAGTATATCAAGTATTTCTTGTGCACCACTTGAGACATGTCCGTAGCCAGCAAATCCAACTATTACTGGTAGCATTTTTTTAGGAAAACCTTCTTCTTTTATTTTTGTGCCGACATATCTGATATGGTTTTTTGCATCCTCAAGATTTGCATATTCAGTTGTTCTTTTAATTTCACTAAAAGCTGTTTTTTTCCCTTTTGATTTTAGTTTCTTCCCTAGACCCCACAATGTATCAATCATTCCTGCAATTCCTGCGTATCTTCCAAAAAATACCAGCCTTCGTTTTTTTTCATCAGTGATTTTTTCATAATCTATAAGATTGCACTTTAGTTCCATCATTTTTTTCAGCATTGGCATATTGTATTGTTGACCTTTTATGGTATGAGAGAAAAAGATATATGTTTTATTTTTTTCAAAAAGTTCTATTGGTATTTCTTTTACAGCAAAAATAACATTTGCATCAGATATATCTTCCTGTATT
The DNA here is from genome assembly GCA_964518165.1 of uncultured Thermoplasmatales archaeon. Taxonomy (GTDB): domain Archaea; phylum Thermoplasmatota; class E2; order DHVEG-1; family DHVEG-1; genus CAYZTD01. The sequence goes on along the minus strand of CAZFFN010000087.1, from coordinate 29,660 downwards.
TTTGCTCCTGCTTTTTTGTATTCTTTATCTTTAAATGTTCTAATTTTTGAAGGTTGAGCAATTGAGTCGATATTGTGTTTTTCTTTTAGTTCTTTTATATGATCTGGAATGATCGGTACTCTTTTTTCCCATTTGTTTTTATCTTCTCTTCTTAACCCAAGAGTGTATTGCATATATTTCACCTTATTTATATCTAAGAATTCCACCCACATGGCCTAGTTCTCGAATTAATTCATCATCAGTGAATTCTATTTCTACATCTGTTCTTTCACCAAATTCTAGAATTTCTTCTATTAAGTCTACTTCTGACGTCTTATTTCCACAGTATGGACATTTATCTTTTGTTCCCGCATCAACATATTGACATTTTTCACATATCCATCCCCTGATTTTGTAGTCTTTTTCAATTATTAGGAGTTCTACTTGTCCATTTTTTACTGCAAGCAATGTTTCTTTTGGACCATATATAGCTAGACCGTCTTTTAGGATCTCGGATTTTAAATGCTCTACTGCTTTTTTACTTTCAACTTGTTCTTTTTCTGAAACTATCTGTAGGGATTTTTTAATTAGTTCGTTTTCATCTTCTATACTAATATCTACTACATCAACTATTTTTTCTTCTAAAGCCTGTGGAAGCATCTCAATGAATTTGTTTTTTGATGTACCTGGTCCTGCTATAACTATTCTATCATCAGCTCTTTTTTCAAGTAGTTCGATTACATCTTTAAAAAATGCTTTTATCGCGCCTCTTCTTAGTCTATTGAATCGAGCTTGCGACCATCCACCTTTTTTGTGTTTGTTCATTATATCTTTTGATATCTTTTTTGTGGAATCAACTATCCCCATTGATATTGAAAATATTTTTGCTGAGTTTGAATTTAGAACTAAAAGAGTGTATGATTCCCATTCATCAAGGATTCTAGCTAGAGGCCTAAGATAAGGGGATGAATCAACTACTATTAAGTTATCAACTTCAACATTCAATGGTATATATTTTTGAAAATTATTTTTATCTGAAGCAAATATTACTCTGTTATCATCATTATTTTTTGATATTATATCTCTTACTTTTTCAATTGTTGTTTCAAAATTTTCTAGTTCATTTCCTTTCAAGATCTTTTTTATTTCTTTTGTTCTTCTATCAAGAAATTTTGTATCTAGACCTTTACTTAAATAAACACTTATGTATGAATCATCACTTTCTTTATCGTAAATTTCTGATAGAATTCGAATTGTGTCTCTAAGATTTTCACTCATTATAATCAAGGGCAGGTTAATGAAAAGATAGTTTATAATATCTTTTAATGTTACACTTGTTCAATTGTGTTTATCATGCTAGATCACACCAAAAAATGGCTTGAAAATAATGAATTTGAGTATGTTCAAATAAATAAAACTAGATACCCTACAAAGAGTACAATTATAAATTTACACGATTTCCTCGTTAAACATTTTGTAAAAGAAGGAGAGAATGTTTATGAAGGAACTATGTCAGATGCATCTCTTTCATTTAATGGTATTAAGTATTACCTTGAAGAAAAAGAAGACTTCAGGGAGGACATAATTTTTAAGGGAGCACATATCTTCAATCATTTTCTAGAAGCAGGTCACCCTTTTGTAGATGGAAATAAACGCACAGGTTATGTTACTTTATGGCTTTTTTTATTATTGAATGGATTTGAATTAAATATCTCGGGATTTAGATATAAAAAACACGCAAAAATGATAAATAGATGGGCGGATTTGACAGATTCAGATAATATTTCAGAGATAACAAATTGGATAAAAGAAAATATTGAATGAAATTTATTTTGATAGTTCTTTTAATAATTTTTTGTTTTTTCGAATCATTTTATTAAATTCTTTAGATAGGTCTATAGTTCCTTTCGACTCTTTCTTTTTTCTTTTTTTTGTCATATTAAAGACCTTTAAATTACTTACAATTTTACTATAATACCATTTAAACTTACATCGCTTATAAATATTTTGGCAATTTTGACAATTAAAGTAGTGATAAACAATACTTTCAATAGACTCTAGATAATTTTTATAAGTCAATTTTTTTAATACCTTCACTATAATGAAAAAGGATAGGGGAAAACAATTTTCAAAAGATATAATTAATGCATCTGAAATAGGTCAGTTCTATTTTTGTTCTGTATCATGGTTCTTGCAAAGAAAAGGTTTTAAACCTGAATCTAAAAATCTAGATATCGGAATAGATAAACACAAAAAACTTGGCGATATTATTGATAAAACTGAAGCTTATGATAAAAGATCAAAATTATTCTTTATGTTAGGGATTTTATTAGTTATATCTGCGATTATATTACATTTATTTGAGGTGATGTTATAGATCTAGTTTATCCTTTAATTATATTTTCTATCTTTTGTTTTGTAGTATCTTTGTTACTAAAAAAGAAACATAACAACATTAAAAAAACTAATAAGATTGAGAAAGGAAAGGTAACTTATTCTGATTTAAATAAACCCTCTAGAGCACTTTTTTCAAGAAGGTATCGTTTGGCAGGTAAACCAGATTACATTGTAAACCAAAATGGTTCATTTTATCCTGTTGAATATAAAACTGGAAAGAATAATAAACCTATGAAAAACCATATCCTGCAAGTTGCAGCTTATTGTCAGTTAGTTGAAGAGAATTTCAATAATTTTGTTCCGCACGGAATTCTTGTTTATAACAATAAAAATTCCTTTAAAATTCCCTATAATCCCGCTTTAAGATTTGAACTTGAAAACGCAATAACTAAAATTAGATATGTTATTAGAACAGGTAAAATTACTAGAAATCATAATGATATATCTAAATGTGAGAATTGTTCTATGAGAAAATATTGTGATAAAAAAATAATTTGATTTCTATTTTTTTGAAAAATTTTATAAGACGATATTTTATTACGATTATTGGCCGTGGAGGCGGTTAATATTATGGGAGAGGAATTAACATTTCAAGATGGTATACTTGTATGTAAGTACATTTACCAAAATGTAATAGATAAAACACTTAATGGTGTAATTGAACAAGAAGAAATTTTCTATAAAACTCATGAGCTTTTAAACGAAGTTGATAAAGGTTTTTCTCATGAAAGACTTGATGAATTGTTATTCAAACTAAATTTGGATAATGTTTCAGCTAAAATTTAAACATTGTTTTCATTTTGTCTTTATCAAAAAACAAAATGCATGTAATTTGTCTTCTTTTAAAAACAAAATGAAAAAACAAGTAAACTACTATAATTTAACTACTTAAAAGTCTAAAAATTTTAAAGGATATTTGAATTTTTTAAGCCGTCTATTTCTCAATCATTCCAAATGCTTCGTTTATAAACTCTCTTTCTTCTGGTGTTGGCGACCATGAAAAACCATTTTCTTCTTTTGTAAAGTTTGGCGCATTTGGATCAAATTTTGTCATTAGAGTTAGTTTTCCTGATGATTTATCTCTACTAATTTCTAGTTTGATATGAATATTTTCATTTTTCTCCATCTTTATTTAACCACCTTTTATTTGTCATAATAGGATCTCATCATATTATATTTTTTATTTTTGCTAAAAAAATAAGTTTATTAAAAGGAAACTTATTTGGTATTGTGAGGAGAGCTCTAAAACAAATTTGGAGATTTGTGTATGGACATTAGTTCAATTGTTATTAAACTTGTTAGAAGAGGTGGGATATCTGAACCTAATTACAGTATTATTATAAATGGTGATGGATCAGTTATTTATGAAGGAATTAAGAATGTAAGTGTAAAGACACGAGTTGAAGAAAATATTGGTGAAGAAAAAGTTCTTGATCTTCTTTCGGATTTAAAGGAATCAGGTTTTTTTTCAGTTGAAGATAATTTTGAAGTAAAAGAAGGAAGTAACATTCCTATTGTTGAACTTTCATTTAATTTTAAGGATGATAATGATATATTAAAAAAGAAAAATATTACTCATCATTCTCTTGATCCAAAATTACCTTTTGGACTTAAAAGTTTTGAAGATAAAATCGATGAAGTCGTTGGTTCTAAAAGATTTATTGAAGGAAAAAATAAGGATGTAAAAAAAATAATTAGTAAAAGATCAGTAAATAAAAAACCTTTTTTTATTAAAAATAAAAAACCATTAATTGGTTTAATTTGTGTAATTATTGCATTAGTTCTTGTCTCTGCACTTTTTGTTTCAGGAGTTTTTGATAGTAAGGATATTACATCTGAAATTGGAGACGGTAATGATGATACTAACAATAATTCAGGCGATAATACAATAGATGAAAATGATAACAACAATGATGATGAAAATACCAATGGAGATGACAATACAGAAGAATACCCCAATCCTGAAATATTTTTTATTACCCCAACATCTCAAAGCAACAGAATAGGAGATCAAAGATCAGCTAAAACAACGAATTTTATACAAGGCGATACGGTTTATGTGGATTTTGAGTTTAGAAATGTTACTCATAATAATAGTTATTATCTAAATATAGGTTTACTAGTGACAAACAACAATGATGTTTACTACCAAGATTTAAGTTCATACAATAGATCAGATGCTTCAAATACTGAATTCTTTATGATTTTAGATATTCCTACTGATGAATCATGGGAAGTAGAAAGAACATATGATGTAAAAATAACACTTAATGATTTGATTTCTGGAAAAAATGATGAAGCTACTGATTCTTTTTATTTAAGTGATATAGATTCACCTGAACCTGAACTTTTTATTACTACTGATCCATCTCCACCTGTTGGAACAGATGAATTAGAGGTTGATTTTTATTGTACGGTATATAATCTTACAGATGATATTAGTTACTATTGGAATTTTGGTGATGGTTCAAGTAGTTCTTCTAAAAATCCAACTCATACATATACCGAGCCTGGAGAGTATTCTGCTTCTCTAACCGTGATTGATAGCAGTGATGTAACAATATCTTCAAGTGTAGATGTTACTGTTAATGAAGGTGAAAAAATTCCTTATGCTACATTTACTGTTGAACCAGCGAGTGGTTATGCTCCTTTATCAGTTGTTTTTACAGCAATAACAGAAAATTTAGTTGAACCTGTATCATTTGAATGGGATTTAGATTCAGATGGCTCAATAGATTCAACTAATAAACAGTTTACCCATATCTATGAAGATCCCTGTGATCAATTTATAGAATCTTATTATAATGCTACATTAAATATCAATGACAATAATGGTTATAGTGAAGTTTTTTATTTTGGTGAAATAGAGGTTCTTAATTATCTAGAAGATGTTGATTTTAGTGTTGATAATTCTACGTCCGAGGTTGATTCCACTGTAACTTTTGATGCAGATAAGCCTAGTAATGGGAATGGACCTTATACTTATCACTGGGATTTTGATTATGATTTGAATGAGCAAAATTTTGTTGAAGATAAATCAGGAAAATCAGTCACATATGCCTATCAAAATAGCGGTTGGAAAACAATTAAGTTAAAGGTTATAGATGATGAAGGCAATATTGGAATAAAGATTAAGACAACGGTATATGTACTTAGTTGATATAGATATATATATTATAATTAAATAAACTTATTTTGTGGTAAAATTCAATATTTTGACATTTTCACACATTAACTTTAAATATGATTATTTCCAAAGTATAACGTAACACTCAGGATTTGAGTAAAAAGGTGAGGAAAATGAGAAAAAAAATATTGAATAAAAAGACGCTGGTAATATTCTCAATAGTCGTCGCAGCTCTGTTTATTGGAGTTAGTATGAACCCTGCAATGGCGAAAATGGCTAAAAGAGAAAAAAGAGACGACCTTAGAAGTTTTGTAAATGAACCAAATATTCCAGAGCCACCAACAGGACCAGAACCAGAGTATGAGATAGAAAATCAAGATTCTGAAAAACCAACAAATCAGGGCGAAGAAGAACAAGATGCAGATTTAACATCAGTATCACAAGAAGAAGTAACAGATTCTGCTATGGTTGATTCATCAGAGGAAGTAAAAAAAGAAATAAGTCTTGCTGAACTAGCAGATGTTTTGGAAACATCTGAATCAGAAATAGAGATGCTTCTTGAAGATTTTGACTACCAAGAATCAATTACATCATATCAACAAACCATAAACATTCATTCAGAACTAAGCGAAAAACAAAAGAATAATTTAGCGGCAAATACGGCATCAAAATTAGAGGAAAAAGATATAGCAATAGAGGATATAGGAACAATCGTTCAGGAATATGATAGTATAAAAGGATATGACTTTGAAACCCCTGAATCATCAGAAATGCCAAAAGCAATTTCCATGCAAGAAACAGCTACAGTCATAGATCCTGAAGACCAATGGGGGAACATTGATAGTGATGAAATCGAGAATAAACAATTGGATGTATTATGGGTACAGGACCCGGATACAGGCGAGTGGCTTAAAATTACCGGTGCAATATTATTATTGTTCTTTATATTATTTGCATCTGGTATTGTAGCAACTATGTTTGAAGCATTAATTGCAGCTAGTTCTGGCGTAATTGGAGGATATATCTTATTTTCAGGTTTTTTTGGCTAATAAGTAAACCTCCAAAAACACTGAAGAAAGGATAATAGAGAAAAAGACCAATCAATTAAAAGTGCATTCATAAAACGGAATGCTCCTTTTTTTATTTTTTAACACACATCTTAAATAAGTAATTACGTATTTTTTTTTGAGGAGATATCTACGAATATTTATAAAGAAAAGAAAAAAATTCTGATTTTAATTCTTTCCACTATCATTATAACATCTCTGATAAGCACCATTTTTTTTGTAAATTTTTTAAACATTAAAGAAAACAATCTTTACTTAGAACAAGAAATAGATGATTTAAACTTAAAAATTAATAGCTTAAATGAAAATATAAGTAAAAAAAACAAGTTAATCGAAAATTTCCAATCTGAAGAAAAAGTATTACTAAACGACCCGAGCTACAGCAAAATGATTAATTTTATATCAAAAGACAAAACAAATGAAGATAAAAACTATACTGAAGGTAAATATGAATGTGTAAATTTTGCAAAAGATGTAAACAACAACGCTGAATCAAATGCTTTAAGATGTGCATTTGTAAAAATAAGATTCAACAGTGGAGAAACACATTCTCTAGTTGCCTTTAACACAACAGACAAAGGATTAATACATATCGAACCACAAACAGACCAGGAAGTAAATCTCACTATTGGAAAAGACTACTGGTCAGAATGCATCATTGATGGAGTATATCAAGGACAAGGCCATATTGTTGAAGAAATAATTGCGTATCATTGGTAAAAATAGAGGTGAATAAAACAATTGAATGAAAAAAAATTAGGCGTCATTTTCATAGTACTCTTTGTATCTTCAGTTATTATAATAAGTAATTCATATCTGAGTTTTAATTCAGTTAAAAAAACAAATGAAAGACTATTAAATCAGAGCAAAGAATTAGAAGAAAATTCTAAAAGCTTAGAACAAAACCTATCATATAAAAATACAAAAATTGAACAATGGAAAAAAGGATCCAATTATGTATTACATGATCCTTTTTATTCAGAGGCATTATCCTATCTAAATAGTTCAACTGATAAATCTTCAGATGAAGTTATTAACCAAGCAAAAAATGAAGGTATAAGATGCGCGCTGGTTCTTATAAGAGTAGTCAAAGAATCTATTACTTATGAATTGATAGCTTTTGATACTATAGATAAAGGCATGAAATATTTTGAAATTGGAACAAACTATAAAGTAGTTCCAAGAATAAATGAAAGTTATGTGGATTGCGTTATTAATCACTATAGTTTTAATTTATATAATGACACTATTACAGATATTATAACAATTTGGTGAAGGTTAATACATCAAAAACAAATCTTTTTTAGCTTTCACAAATATACTACAACACCCTTATTTTAACAAAACAATTGCAGTAACTAAAACAAAATTGAGAAAAATAATGCAGTAACTGCAATAACTAATAAAATATCAATAAAAAACCTTTTAACAAAAGTTTTATTCACTTTTCCTAGAACCATGAGAATAGCAGTACTATTAAAAGACAGATGTAAACCAAAGAATTGTTCATATGAATGCATTAAGTTTTGTCCTAGAGTAAGAGCTGGCGATGAAACAATAGTTAAAGGAGAAAACGGTAAACCAGTAATTTCTGAAGAACTTTGTGTTGGATGCGGAATATGTGTACATAAATGTCCATATGAAGCAATAAAGATAATTGGCCTAGCCGAAGAACTTGAAACAGATCTCATTCATCAATTCGGTGAAAACGGTTTTAGATTGTTTAGACTTCCAGTTCCAAAAAAAGGTGTTTGTACTGGTATTCTTGGACCAAATGGTATCGGTAAAACAACTGCTATAAAGATACTTTCAGGCCAAATTATCCCAAACTTAGGTAAAGAAGGAAAAACTAGTTGGGATAACGTCCTTGAATATTTCTCTGGTTCAGAACTACACGATCATTTCAAAGATTTATCAAATAATAAAATCACAAATGTCGTTAAACCTCAGTATGTTGATAAACTTCCAAAAGTACTAAAAGGTTCAATTGAAGAAATCTTAAAACAAGCTGATAACTCAAATAATTTTGATTCAGTTGTAGAAAAACTTGGACTATCTAATATTCTTGATAAAAGAATTGAAAAAAAAGAAATATCAGGTGGAGAACTTCAGATTGTATCTATTGCAGCAGCTTTATTAAAAGATGTTGACCTCTATTTTTTTGATGAACCATCGAGTTACTTAGATATACACCAGAGATTGAAAGTTGCAAGGATAATACAAGATCTATCAAAAGAAAAAAAGGTAATAGTAATAGAGCACGATTTAGCAGTACTTGATTTCTTATGCGATCAAGTACACTTAGTATATGGAACTGAAGGTGCATATGGAGTTGTAACTCACCCTCGTGGTGTGAGACATGCGATAAACACTTATCTATCAGGATACTTAAAAGAAGAAAACATTAGGTTCGGTGAAAAAATCGAGTTTTTCGCTCATCCTCCAAAACAGCGCCAGCAGATGAACATTCTTATTTCATATGATCACTTGACAAAAAAATATGGTAACTTCAATTTAAAAGTAGACAAAGGAATAATTAGACAAGGTGAAATAATAGGTATTGTTGGACCTAACGCTATTGGTAAAACTACTTTTGTTAAAATGCTTGCTAAAGCAATTAAACCAACGGAAGGAAAGGTAGATTTTGATATAAAAGTAAGCTACAAACCACAATACATAACACCTGATTTTAATGGCACAGTAAGAGATTTTATAGAAACAAACTCACCAAAGCTTTTTACTTCATCCTTTTTCAAAGGTGAAATCTTTGAGCCGATGAACCTAAAACATCTTCTCGATAAAGAAATCTCAAATTTGTCAGGTGGAGAACTTCAAAGAGTAGCTATTGCTAATTGCCTAGTTCAAGACGCAGATATCTACTTAGTTGATGAACCATCAGCGTATCTTGATAGTGAACAACGTATGATTACATCAAGAACTGTAAGGCGTGTAATTGAAAAATCAGGTAAAAGTGCGATGATTGTAGACCATGATGTATATTTTATTGATATGATCTCAGATGCACTCATCGTTTTTGATGGAAAACCAGGAATATCAGGACATGCACAAGGACCATTCAGCCTTCACGAAGGAATGAACCGATTCTTAAAAGATGTAGATATAACTTTCAGGCGTGATGAAGACTCACATAGGCCGCGTGTGAACAAACCAGAGTCCTACATGGATAGAAAACAAAGAAATGAAGGAGAATACTACTATAGTCTTTAGTTAAAAAAATTAAGTATTGAGCCTGTCCGAGAATTAACTCAAAAGTTTTAGCATTATTTCCTGAATAATATCGGTAGATATATCAGGAGAAAATGCATACATTTTCTCGGTGAAAAATGGATGGGTAAAACATATCGATTTTATGATCAAAAACAATCATTACTTCTACCCCCTAACATCAAGGATTGGCTGCCACAGGGTCATCTTGCCCTGTTCATCAGCGACATCGTTGATGAAATGGATCTAACTCCTATTTATTCATATTATGAAAAAGAGGATCGTGGTGCTCCACCTTATGATCCACGGATGATGACCAAAGTTCTTTTTTATGCCTATTGCACTGGGGTGCAATCTTCAAGGAAAATAGAAAAAAAACAAGTTGAAGATATCGGCTTCCGATATCTTACTGCAAATAATTTTCCAAATTTCCGAACCATCAGTGACTTTCGGAAAATCCATATTGATACCCTTGAACATCTTTTCGTTCAAGTGCTTTTACTCTGTGAAGAAGCAGGTCTAGTGAAACTCGGAACCGTTGCCGTTGACGGCATGAAAGTAAAAGCCAATGCAAGTCTGCAGAACAGTAAACAACACAAAACACTCTGCAACCTAGAAGAAGAACTCAAAAAGAAAGTACGGGAACTGTTACAAGGAGCCGAGCAAATCGATGAAGAAGAAGACCGGTTATTCGGTGAGGACAAGCGAGGAGATGAACTCCCACCAGGGTTCCAATCGCAAAAAGAACGATTACGACGAATACGGGAAGCAAAAGAACAATTGGAGAAAAAACAAAAGAAACGACAGCAAGACTATCAACGTAATCTAAAAAAACGGGAACAGAAAGAAAAAGAATCGGGTAAGAAACTACGTGGTCGGAAACCCCATCCAGTTTCAGAAAAACCGGATGAAAATATGAAAGCAAATACCACCGATCCAGAAAGCCGTATCATGAAAACCAGAACGGGTTTTGTGCAAGGATATAATGGGCAATCTATGGTTGAAACAGAGAGTCAAGTGATCGTGGCAGCAGATTTGGTTCAGGATGAAAACGACCGGCATCAGCAAAGTCCATTAATAGAAAAAGTGAAACGGTATCTTGGTCGTCTCCCTGAGAGGGTTATCATGGATGCAGGATATTGGGATGAACAAGAATTAAAAAAGTTAGACAAGGAGATCGAATTATATGTTGCTACCATGAAGGATTGGAAGGAAAAGAAGAAACTCCGGGATCAACCACCGCCTCGTGGGCGAATTCCCAATGATATGTGTTATAAGGATCGGATGGAACGGAAATTGTCTACAAAGAAGGGAAAACAAGTGTATAAGACACGGAGTACATCTGTTGAACCGTCATTTGGACAAATTCAAAATCGTGGTTTAGGACAATTACTCTTGCGGGGATTACGAAAGGGAAGAGGTGAATGGTTGTTGATGTGTCTTTCCCACAATTTGTTGAAATTGTGGAAGGCACAAGCATATTAGGAAAAACTTTTTCCTAATTTTTTTTTTTGCAACTTTGTATTGCTATAGTTGAACACTATGTTATATAGGATCAATAGGATTGTATTTTTCAGACAGGCTCATAACCTAGGTTTTTAAGTTGTTCTACTAATTCTTTACCTCTATCTCCATAATAAATAAGACGATCCTCTGATTTAAGATTTCGATAATCAACTGTTTGGTCATAAAATTTAACAGCACCGTTGTTTTTAAATGCAATATTTGTAGCTTCATCAAACATTGGTGAGTATTCAACTTGATGGTGAGCGTCTTTATAATCTTGGTCAGATACTCGCGTTTCTTTAATTATATAGAAAATTGGGTGTTTTAACCATCTTGTAGTATTTATGGGCTCTCTGGATGTTGGTACTATAAATCTAAGATCCTTTGATCCTATGAGATAAGTTTTTCCATGTAATTTTAACTCTTTACCAAGGATTTTGTTAATTGTTTTATGGTGAAAACTTTTCTCAGATAGATAATTATCTACAGTTCCTGCAAGTATATCTGCTGTTGAAATAAGTGCATTACAACAATCACCTTTGTAAAATATATTTGGTTTTTTATACCAAAGTGTTTGCCATGCAACTGTAGTTTCACCTTGAAAGTTATCTAATAGTATTGTTTCTTCATTATTTTTGTTTTTTAGATATCTTTTCCAAGCACACATATATGCATATGGTTGAACTAAACTTACGAGAAATTCTTTTGTAGGTTTTGTTTCTTTTACCCTGTCATTGTTATACATGTATATCTCAGATATTTTTTCCTCAGGAATATTTGTAAAATAAACATCTGCATTAATGATTGGTTTTTTAATCTCTTTTAAAAATAAAAAGCATAGCTCTTGAGCTTTTTCTACCCCATAGTGTTGTGCAAAATATTGATATGAATAAATTTTTCTTTTACGCTTTTCACTTAATGTATCCCATATACATTGCATTGATTTGTCATATAATTCAATAAATTTTTCATAATTTGATATTTCAATACTTGCTCCAAGCGGAAATGTTCGATCTTCTTCGTTTATCTTACGATGAGTTTCCTTTGAATCAAAGCCAATAATTGAGGCCATGAAAATATAATATCTATTAATCGTTTTAATTTTTGGGTTAATAATAGATTTAAAAGTGCTCCCGACGAGCATACCTGTTAAAAGTGTAATGCTCATAATTAAAGAGTTTTTTTATTATTTTTAGATAATTGTTGTAAAGGAAACCTTTTAAACTAATAGATTAAAGTGTCTTTATATAACTAATAATAGGTGTAAATCTATGAAAATAAAAATCTTATCAATTGCATTAGTTAGCTTATTACTATTTTCATGTATTTTAACTAATATTTCAGCTCTCTATACTAAAGAGATTAAATCTGAAGTTAACAACTCATGTTATGGTTATATAATAACTGTAACCAAGAATCAAACAAATGATTTGCAGATAAATATTACTAAAACTGTAAATGAACTATTAAAAGCTAAAATCGAAGTATTTTGGATTAAAAATGAAATAAATGTATCTTCAAAGAATTTTAATGAAAGTAGTTCTGTTAAAATTAATAACTTTAAACAAGGTAGTTTTATCATACCTTTTTGTAAAAATCAATCTATGAATACTAAAGCTACAACAATACTTTACAAATATTATTTTGGAGAATCTGTAACTATTTTTAGGTTAATGCAAACACTCGAAAACATAGAATTATATCAGTTATTTGAACCAAAGATTGCCATTCATAATGGGCCTGAAGTATTGACTTACTCATATGCTAGATGTTTAAGAGAAGCAGGTTTTGAAAGTTATAATTTTCTTAACTGGGATGAAATACCTAAAAAATTAAACAATAAAGAGTATAATACATTTATTTGGGGTGGTGGATGGGGAGTCCGCTCTAGATTAAAAATGTTTATAGAACCTTTAAAATTTAAAAAAGTGATTAATAAAGTATCTAATTTTGTGAGAAATGGAGGCGGTTATGTTGGTTCATGTTATGGATTGGATAGCTCATCAAAAATAGGTTGCGATTTCGAACCATCTTTTATTAATCCCTGGATGCTAATGAGAAGGTTACTAAAACTAAAATTAATATCGTATGGAGTTGTAATTCAAAAAGTTGTGAATACAAATAATCCTGTTACCTATGGAATTGATGAATATATACCAATTTGGCATGACAGCGACGCATTTATCGATAGTTATGGACCTAACACAGAACCAATAGCCAAATACTATTCTGTGGCAGAAAATTATCCCTGGAACCCAAAAACACCGGATTTTTTGAAAAATTTATATTGGAAAAATTTTGAAGGGAAAATAAGCATATTATCTTCTAAACTTGAAAAAGGAAAGACAGTATCATTTCATTCTCATCCAGAGATGTATTTTTATGTAGAAAAATATTCAAAGTATACTTGTCCTCCCAGACTTGTTCATAATTCTATTTTTTATGTAACATCAAAAGGACCTATTTATAAAAATATTACTGAAAGACTTGAATTTTCGAATATTGAAATAAACATCAATGATATTTTTAACAAGAATGTAGGTGATTTAAATGATTTTCAATGTAATATCATAAATGGTACAAATCCTTATATTTATTATTGGAATTTTGGAAATAATATTTCATCTACCAACTCAAATCCTTCTCACAGGTATCTTGAACCTGGTAATTTCTCTGTAATCTTAACTGTAATAGATAAAAATAATCGAATCGGAGTAGATAGATTAGAATTAAACATAAATGGTTCGTCTATAATAGTAAATAATCCGCCAGATAAACCTATAGAGCAAAATGGAAACAGAATAACGAAACTTAAAAAAACTTTTTATCTTACAATTTCTGCTAATGATCCAGATAATGATCCATTTTGGTATAAACTTAAAATAAAAAAAGATGAAGATGATTGGAAGGAAATGCCTTTGTATAGTTATCTGGAAGTTAATAAATCTAGTTATTTTCTTTGGGAATCTAATCAAAATTATGAAAGAGACACTAGAATAGATGAGTTAGGTACATATTTAATCAAAGTCAAAGCTATCGATGTACATGGTGCTGAGAGTGAATGGTCAAATCCTGTCGAAATAATTGTTACAAGGCATCCTTTGATTTCAAAGATTTTTAATCGATAATTCTACATAAAATTGCAAGAAGGATAAAAATAAGAACATAAAATAGCTTTTCAACGGTAAAATAGTGCAAGGAAAGGGATTTGAACCTTTAGCGATAATGCCCAAAGTGAGCATTTGAAAAAAGAGGGTGTTTTCTCCTATAAAAATTATACTTAGTGCTCCCGACGGGATGTAGACCTATTTTATCCTGTTGAAATTTTCGAAAAAATACACAAAAGCCATCTTTTTAATTTTTCAACAACTCTCTCTAAACCTTTTTTTTCTTTCTATAAAATTTTGCGTATATTTTTGTTTTTGATGTATGTAAAAATGAATATTTTTAAATGTAGTCTTTGTATTTTTGGAGGTGTATGAAAGTGTTTTCTCATTCGCGTTTAAGTTGTTATGAGCAATGTCCAAGGAAATATAAATTGAAATATATTGATAGAGTTGAAACTGAAGTTGAGCAAAGTGTTGAAGCATTTATGGGCAGTCGGGTTCATGAAACCCTTGAAAAGTTGTATCGGGATTTGCAATATGAAAAAGTAAATTCTTTAGAGGAGCTTCTTGAGTTTTTACGTTCTGAATGGCAAAAGAATTGGGATGATTCTATTGTTATTGTAAAAGAAGATTATAGTCCTGATAATTATCTTAAGATGGCTGAACGTTTTGTAACTGATTACTATAACACTTACAAGCCATTTGATCAAGGTAGAACTATTTCTATTGAAGAACGCATTCTTATTAATCTTGATGATACTGATAATTACAAGCTTCAAGGTTATATTGATAGAGTAATGGAAACTGAAGAGGGTTATTATGAGGTTCATGACTATAAGACAAATAGTCGGTTACCTCTTCCTCAATATATTGAAAATGATAGACAGCTTGCATTATATGCAATTGGAATAAAGGAGCGTTATCCTGATTGTAAGGATGTTAAACTTATTTGGCATTTTCTTGCTTTTAACAAAGAAATTGATTCAACCCGATCTGATGATGAACTTGAAGATCTTAAGAAAAAAACTATCGAGTTAATTGATAAAATTGAGTCTGATGAAAAGTTTGAATCAAATACTTCAGTTCTTTGTGATTGGTGCGAGTTTAAACCTGCATGTGGTGAATGGTCACATCTTTACAAGATTCGGGAGAAACCAGAAAATGAATATATGAGTGATCCTGGAGTAAAACTTGTTGACAAATATGTTGATATAAAACAGAAGCAAAAACAAGCAAATGATGAATTTAACTCTGAACTTAATAAAATTGAGGAGGCATTGGTTGGGTTTAGTGTAAAAGAATCAGTTGATGTTATCTTTGGATCAAAAAACAAGGTTAGGATAAAAGAATATGAACGTTTTAAGTTTCCATCTAAGGGTAGTAAAAAAAGAGAAGAACTGGTTAAAATTCTTAAAGAGCGTGGTAAATGGGAAGAAGTTGATCAACTTGATACGGCTGCATTGAACAAGATTATTCTTGAAAAACAATGGGATGAGGATATTATAAATGCATCAAAAGAGTACTTAGAGCTTGATAGTTCTAAACGTTTGTATGTTAGTAAAAATAATTAATGATAAAGTTCTTTGTTAAACTCTCGAAATGGAAATCATATGAGCCAAAAGAAAAATTCAGATAAAAGAAAGAATAAAATCTATCCTAGTTTAAAAAAAGGAATTAAAAAAATATTTACTTCAGTTTCATTTGACAGTTGGATCTTGTTTTTTTCTCTAATTATTATATCAATATTGGGTTTTATAATTCAACAAATCAAGTATGGTTGGGCTGATGATCCTTTTCAAAAAATTATTTTAGCACCATTAGGTGAAGAACCAACAAAGATTGCATGGGCTTTTTTAGTTTTATTAGGAATTGCTATACCTCTAACACTTATGTTAAATATATTTAATAAAAAACCATTAAAAAAAGTTAATTTTCAAAATATATTTAATTTTGGATTTGTATATATTTGTGCATTTGGTGGTTTTTTATTTGGATATTTTGAATTTTTACATCAGGGGGGAGTTAATAGTCCATCACTACATTTATCATTAACAACAATTGCTGGGATATTGATAGTAATAACTTATAAGAATCTTAAACATTTTAAGAAAATATTTTCATTTTTTACTTTAATAATACCAATGGTTTTACATTCAATTGCAAATCAATATATGAATTTTTCATCCGTTGGTTCTAATGATAAATATCTAGTAATTATTGCAAAATTTCTCAGAGATAATACTTTTTTAAAAGATCAAACGATTTATGCTAGTACATTATTACTTCTTGCTTTAGTTTTTTTGTTCATCTATACTATAAAATATGTATTTTTACCTTGGATATATTGTAATCAAACAAAAGATGCAGATATGATAGATAAAATAAACTTAAAATACTGGTTAAATTCCAATTCTAATGTAATATTTTTAGCGATATTTTCTTTTATAATAGCATATTTTATAATTTCCGGCATTTGGTATGATTTAACAATAAATATTGCTGCAGGTTTAATTTGTTCTCTAATTACTGTGTTTCTTTTTACTTATCTTTTTCAAAGGAAAGAAAAAATTATTTGGAGTGCAGTTAAAGAAGAAGTAAATGAAGGTTTAAAAATTGAGTTATCAGGGTTATTTACTGATATAATGCTTCCTCTTGAGAGGATTGACGATAAATATGCTATCGAGATGCCTGAAGGTAAAGATGAAAATGAAGTTTTCCGTAAACATCGTTTAGAACAATTTAAAAAATTAGTTGAAGCTGATAAAATTGAATTTGCTAATAGTTATAAGGATATTATTGCTGAGGGCGGTTTTGGCACACTTTTTATTTCAAGAAAGAATTATTTAAATGAAATTGAATATAAATATTCAAAACATTTTGATCCTGAAATAATCCTTTCAATAATAAAATTACAGAGATATCTTCGTCTTATTGATACAAAAATAAATATTAAGGCAAAGAATAAATTAACATTTGAGACTGATAAACAATTTTTTGAAAGATTATCAGGATTATTTCATGAAGTACTAAAGGAATTATATTTTCTGTATGAAAAAGACTTAATTATTATTTATTAGTTGAAAAATACTTTATTTAGAACTTTTATATAGAATATATAATGGAATTAGAAAAAAATATTCAATTATTTATGAATGGCTTTAATGAAAAAGATAATGGAAGAGGCGCAAATGAACGTTATGCATCATTTGATTATTGTTATAATTATTTTCAGTCGTTTATAGAAAATAATAATGTTGCTGATATATCAAATAAAGATAATCTTGAAAAATCCTGTCTACAACTATCATTTTATTTGGCTAGTTGGGGTATGTTCAGAGGATCTTCTTTTCTATTATCTAAAAGTATAAAATTCTTTGAACCTTTAATTGTAAATATATCTAAATGTGATGGGAAATTATGGGATTTTGATATTGACAAATATGATGATGGAAATACTATTGAAGAAATAATGAAATGTAAAAATATGATATTTAAATCATTTAGCCCTTATCACAATGTTTCAGATACACTAATTTCAAAAATTATGCTTGGTGTTTTTGGAAATGTTCCTGCATTTGATAACTATTTTGCTAGGGGGTTTAATATGTATTCTTTTTGTAAAAATAATCTTAGAAAAATTTATGATTTTTACTCTGTTAAAGAACATAAAGAAATTATTGACAAATATAGTAAAATCATTTATACAATTGATTTTAAAACTGGGAAAAAAACAAAATTTAATTATACTAAGGCAAAAATTATTGATATGGTTGGATTTGTTGAGGGATATAAGAGGAATAATGGATATTTATGATTTGTAAAATATGTGGTGTGAATGAAACAGATAATCCTGATGGTATTTGTGATGATTGTAAGTTCTCAATTATTAGTGATGATGATATTCCACCAAATTTTTAATTCGATTTACATTGTGATATTCTCCAAATGTTGCTATTACTGTAAAATAATGATTTTATAGTAATTATTAAGTCAAATGAAATAATAAGATGAACTAAAAGGTGATACTCTGTCGGAGGGTAGGAAAAAAGAGGAAAATGAAAAAAGAAGGAAGAGGATTAAAGAACATCAAAAGAGCCTCGAATCTAATCTTAATCATTTAGATGCTTCAATTGATAAAATTGATGGAACTATAGATAACTGGAAGGAAATGAAAGTAGATCTAACCAAATCTAGAAATGCAGTAAAAAAAGAATATGATATGGTTATAAAATATTCAAATAGATTTATTGACATTGAACCTGCTTTATGGAAGAGTTATAATAATAAAATTAATAACTTCGAAAAAAGTGAGGCAACAAATAAATTATTTAATTCTGATTTGGAAAATGAAAAAGATAAATCAGAATATCTAAAAGCAACATTAGCCAGTGGTGCAACATCAACCCGTAGTGACACGTTAGGGACATATAAAATCTTAGAATATTCTTACTCAAATGATAAACCATTTCTTAATGAAATAGAATGTTATAAAACTGATTTGAATTTTTGGTATAATGTAAAAACGATAAAAGGAATAATGAATGATATTTCTAAGGCCTCAGGTGATACTTTTTATGAATCATTAAAAAATTTTATAGCTGAATCAAAAGATAAACATAAAAGGTTGATGGATTTAAGACAAGCAATTTTTGATAACTTTCTAAATACTATTATTCCAGATCAATCATTATTTTCTAATTGTGAATGGTTTAAATCGGCACAACCAAAAACCATTCAAAAAAGTTTTTGGTATTGTCAAACAAAATTTTTTATACAAAATACAATTGAAGATGATAAACTTCCAAAAACAACTTTGAATGAAATCAATAATAAATCAGAGAAAATGTTTAATTTATATGGTGAATTATCAGATAAAGGGCATAATAAAACTGATGATTTTATTGCTGAAGATATTATGGTTGAAACCGTTTATACTTTTTTAGCTGTTTTACAATTGCATTTGGATGATTTTTAAAAAAATTGCAATTATTTAAGTCATTGTAAAAATTCACAATACATTTATAATCATTTGTGAATATGTGTATTGGGAGAGTTTAATGTCTTCAAAGAATGTAACATTAAGGGTTAATGAAAGATTGTATGATGAATATAGGGATTTCTGTAAGGATAAAGGTTGGCTTATATCTCGACAGTTTGAACTCATGATGGAAGAACAATTACAGGAGGTAAGAAAAAAATGACTATGGATTTAACTTTTATTACTAATGAACAGGACCAGAGTCTTGGAAAAAGATTTTCAGAGTTGATTACTCATTCTGATTATTTCGATTGTTTGGTTGGGTATTTTTATGCTAGTGGTTTTCATGAAATTTACAAATCTTTGGAAGATGCTCAAAAAATTCGTGTTTTAATCGGCATGGGTACAAACAAAGAAACCTATAATTTTATCCAAGAATCAAAGGATAAAGAACAACAAAAATTGCTTGTTTCTCATAAAGAAGCAAAAGATGAAATATCTAAAAAAGTAATTGGCGAAATGGATACCTCTGATGATAGTTATGAAATTGAAAAAGGCGTCCGAGTTTTTGTTGATTGGTTGAAATCCGGTAAACTGGAAATTAAGGTTTATCCATCTGAGAAGATACATGCAAAATTGTATATTATGACTTTTAAAAAAGGTCAGATGGATGTTGGTAGAGTAATTACAGGTTCAAGTAATTTTACAAAATCTGGTTTAAGAGATAATATCGAGTTTAATGTTGAATTGAAAAACAAGTCTGATTATGAATTTTCCCTTAAAAAGTTTAATGAATTGTGGGAGCATGGTATAGATGTTTCTGAAAAATATATTGAAACAATGAGTGAAAAAACTTGGATTAAAGAAGATATTTCACCATATGAACTGTATCTTAAATTTCTTTATGAGTATCTGAAAGATAAGATTAATTTGGATACTGGTGAGATTTCTCAGGAATATCGCCCTAGAGGTTTTATGGATTTGGATTATCAGAAAGATGCAGTTAGGGATGCAAAATTGAAACTGGAGGAATATGGTGGTGTATTTATTTCTGATGTTGTTGGTCTTGGTAAGACATATATTTCTGCCATGCTTGCTAATGAATTAGAAGGAAGATCTATTGTTATTGCTCCGCCTCGAACATTGGATAAGGATAATCCTGGTTCATGGCCAAATGTTTTTTCTGATTTTGGTGTGAGGCAAACTGATTTTGAATCTATTGGTATGATTGATAAATTGTTGAGCAGAGGTGTTGAAAAATATTCTAATATTTTTATTGATGAGGCGCATCGATTTCGAACTGAAACAACGCAGATGTATGAGACACTTTTTAATATTTGTAGAGGCAAACGAGTTATTTTAGTAACTGCTACTCCATTGAATAACACACCGATGGATATTCTGAGTCAGATTAAACTCTTTCAAAATGCTCATCAATCAACTCTTCCAAATCCAAAGGTTCGTAATCTTGAGCGTTACTTTAAGAAACTTCAGAGTAAAATTAAAGGCCTTGATCGGGTTGAGGATAAGGAGGAATATTTACGTATTGTTCGTGAGAATGCTGAGGATATCCGTAAAAATGTTTTAAGATACTTAATGGTTCGTCGTACTCGATCTAGTATCATTAAGTTTTATAATAAGGATTTAGAATTGCAAGGACTTAAATTTCCTGAGGTGGAAGATCCTGAGCCTGTCTTATATCATTTTGATGAGGAACTTGACAGAATTTTTACAAAAACCTTGAGAATGATTATTAATGATTTTAAATATGCTCGTTATACACCGTTGCTTTATTTAAAGGAAGAGTTGGATCAATTAGGTGTTGCATCTCAGAAAAACATGGGTCGTTTTATGAAGATTTTATTATTGAAACGACTTGAAAGTAGTTTTTTTGCTTTCAAACAATCAATTGAAAGATTCATTTATTCTTATCAGCGTTTTATAGAGATTTATGAACAAGGAAGGGTGTTTACAAGTAAAAAGCATATGAATAAAATTATGGATCTTTTAGAAAATGATGATGAAGAATCTATCCAACAACTTGTTGATGAGGAAAAAGCAGCAGAATATTCATCAGATCAATTTGAATCTGGTTTAATCGATGACTTGCGTTATGACTTAGATTTACTTAAAAAAATTCATATGATGTGGAAGGACATTACTAGAGATCCAAAAATTGAGAGATTTATTGATGAATTAGCAGCCAAAAAGGTTCTTAAGAATAACAAATTAATTATTTTTACCGAGTCTAAAGAAACTGGTGACTATCTTGAATCTAAGTTATCTAAAAAATATGGTGATAGTGTCATGTCTTTTTCAAGTAAATCCTTTGATCAAGCTCGTACAAAGATTATTGAAAATTATGATGCGAATCTTGAAAAAGAGAAACAAAAAGATGATATTCGAATATTAATAACTACGGATGTTCTTTCTGAAGGTGTGAATCTTCATCGTTCTAATGTTGTTATTAATTATGATATACCATGGAATCCAGTGAGAATGATGCAACGAGTGGGGCGTGTGAATCGTGTTAGTAGGAATCCTCCATTTGATACGATTCATACATACAATTTTTTCCCAGCAGGCCCTATTAATGAAAATATTGGTCTTGAAGAGGCTGCTGAGTCAAAGATTAACGCATTTATTGAGATGCTTGGAAATGACGCGCCATTGTTAACTGAGGAGGAAATTAAATCTCATGATCTTTTTACGAAGTTGACTAGTTCAGATTGGATATCTGGTGAAAAAGAAGAAGAGGATGTTGAATTAAAATATATTATGATGCTTCGAGATATTAGAGATAATGATATTTCTCTTTTTACAAAGATTAAAAGACTTCCGAAAAAGGCAAGGACTGCTAAAAAACATGACCAAGATAATTCGTCTGTTTTAAGTTTTTTTAGAAAAGGAAAATTGAGGAAGATTTATCTAAATGAAAGTTCTAAGATTGATGAGATTAATTTTGATGAAGCAGCTGAAATACTTGAATCAAAACCAAGTTTGAAAAGAGAAAAGTTACAAAAAGATTTTTATCAGTATCTCTCTGAAAATAAAAATGAATTTAAGAAGGTGTTTATTGAAGAACCTGAGGATATATCTTCTCCTGGTGGTAGAAGCACTGAAACTAAACTGATTAATTATATTAAGGCAGTTTTAAAAGCACCTCAGATAACTGATGAAGATGAAGATTATCTGTATGAAGTTATGAATATCATTAAGAGGGGAGGGGTTGCAAAAGCAACAGTTAAACGAGTTTTTAAATCAGTGAAAGATGAAACTGATGCTTTGAAAATTCTTGGTAAAATAAAAGGAGGTATCCCTAAAAATGTGTTTGAAGGGATTTCAACGAGAGGGGCAGCAAATATTTCTGGTCCTAAAGAAGTTATCCTCTCAGAGTATCTTGTTGGGAGGAAAAAAGAATGAGGCAACAAGAAGCAGAGGATTTGTTAAATAAAACGTTTAACCAAGATTTTAAGATAGAAAAGTTCTCACAATTTATTAAAGAACTTTTTAACGAAATTCATATCAATATAGAGGATAAAACATCGTATATTGGAAAGCAGTATAAAGATCATATTTCTGATTTAAAAAAACTTGGTGAGTATAGAGATAATGATCGAAAGAGAATTGAGGTCCTTGCTGTAAAACTAGAAAGACCTAGCTCACTTGACCGTGCACGGACTATGCAGCGTAATTTTATTGCTAATTGGCTAGGTAAAATTGATGCTGAAGGTGCGCTAGTTGCGTTCTATGATGATGAACATCCCGATTGGCGTTTTTCTTTTGTTAAAATGGAGTATAATCTTGTTCGTGATGAAGGTGGTAAGGTTAAAGTCGCTCAAAAATTGACACCTGCTAGAAGATATTCTTATCTTGTTGGAGTTAATGAACCAAATCATACATGTAGACGTCAGTTTTTAGATCTTGTTAAAGATGAGATTTCAAATCCAGCGTTATCTGATCTTGAACAAGCATTTAGTATTGAAAGTGTCACAAAAGAGTTTTTTGAAAAATATAAGGAACTTGTGTTTGATCTTAAGGAGTCAATTGATAAAGTTGTAGATCAAAATGAAATAATTAAAAAAGAATTTGATGAAAAGCTGATTAAACCAGTTGATTTTGCTAAAAAACTTCTTGGACAAATCGTTTTTTTGTATTTTCTTCAAAAGAAGGGTTGGCTTGGTGTTGAAAAAGGAGAAAAGTGGGGTACTGGTCCACATAATTTTTTAAGAAAATTGTTTGGAGATAAAAAGAAAGGCATCAATCCTTTGGTATCATATGATAATTTTTTTAATGAAATTTTAAAATTATTGTTTTATGATGCATTAGCTCATGAACGCCCCGGAGATGATGGTTATTATCCTCATTTCAAATGTAAAATTCCATTTTTGAATGGAGGTTTGTTTGAACCACTTAATGATTATGATTGGATTGGAACCGAAATCCTCATCGAGAATGATGTTTTTGAAAAGATATTCAAGGTTTTTGATAGGTTTAATTTTACGGTCAAAGAAGATGAACCATTAGATAAAGAAGTCGCTGTCGACCCTGAGATGCTCGGAAAAGTCTTTGAAAACTTATTAGAGCTTAAAGAACGAAAAGACAAGGGTGCATTTTATACGCCTCGTGAAATCGTTCATTATATGTGTCAGCAAAGTCTGATTAATTATTTGAAAACAAACATAGATATTAAGAGAGAGGATATTGAAACATTCATTCAATATGGAGATTTAGCATTAGAGCATGTGATAAAAGATTTAGAGCAGCAGAAAACATATAATGGACAGAGTTATGTTGATGAAGAATTTCTAATTCCTGAATCTATTTCTTATAATTTTAGAAAAATTGATCGATTATTGAAAAATATTAAAATTGTAGATCCTGCAGTGGGTTCTGGAGCATTTCCTGTAGGGATGATGAATGAGATAGTAAAAGCTCGTTCGATTCTTACTATTTATTTTTCTGAAGAGGAACAAAAAGAAAGAACAAATTATAATCTTAAAAGAGAAACAATTGCTAATAGTTTGTATGGAGTAGATATAGATCAGTCCGGTGCTGAGATTGCGAAATTACGATTTTGGCTTTCACTCATTGTTGATGAAACAGATATGAACAAGATTAAACCACTTCCTAATCTTGATCACAAAGTAATGTGTGGAAATAGTTTATTAGAGAAATTTGAAGGAATTAAACTGTTTGATGATAAACTTCTTGGCTCGGTAAAAAAGGATAAACAAGAAAAATTAAAGGAAATTGATGAACAAATTTTAGATTTAAATGACCATCTATCACATTTAAAATCAATTGAAATTGGGAAAAAAAGGAGTATTGCTGCAGATATTAAAAAATTAAGAAAGAAACGAGAAAAAGTTGCTAGGCAGGCTGCATCTGAAAGTACTGAACAGATTTCACTTGGGGTAACTGAATCAGAAAAGAAGATTAAAACATTAAGAGGTTTACAAAAAAAATACTTTAGCGAACAGAATCGAAAAAACAAACGTGAATTAAGATCCAAAATTGATATGCTAGAATGGGATTTAATTGAAGTAACTTTAAAAGAGCAGAATCATGGAGATGCATTAGAAAAATTAGAGCAATATAGGAGAACAAAAGTAAAACCATTCTTTTTATGGAAACTTTATTTTGCTGAAGTTTTTCAAAGAGAAAATCCAGGATTTGATGTTGTTATTGCAAATCCCCCATATGTTGATTCAGAAAATATGGTAAAGGAAACGCCTGAATTAAGAAAAATATATGCCAAAAAATTCCCATCTGCAAAGGGAAATTGGGATCTTTTTATTGTTTTCATTAATCAAGGGTTAAATTTATTGAGGAAAAGAGGTGTTATAAGTTATATTGTGCCAAATAAATTAATTGGGGCAAAATATTCTGAAACTTTAAAAGAGATTCTTAAAGAAAAAAGGATAATTGAAATTAGAGATTATTCTAGTGTTGATGTATTTAAAGAGGCAGATGTATATCCTGTAACATTCGTTATTAGTGATGATTTACCTAATAATGAAGTTACTATGACTCTTATGGATGATATAACTCTTGTTGGCAACATAAATATCATACCTCCAGAAATTTTTTATGCAGATATTGACTGGGCAAGATATTTTGTTAGAGACAAACGTGCTTTGGATTTAGTACTAAAATTAAGTAAAAACGATTTGTTAGTTAAATCATTTCCGAATGTTTCGGGAGCTGCTACTGTAAATGAAGCGTATAAATTAAAAGAAATAATGCGGGATGATAAAAATCATATTGAAGCGACAAAGAAATTTATAAATACTGGAACAATAGACCCATACATCAGTTTATGGGGGCATAAAATTACTCGTTACATTAAACAAGGTTATCAATATCCAATTGTGCACGATTCTGATCTAAAGAAATTCAGTAATACAAGATATCAACAAGCTTGTTCTGAAAAAATTATTATAGGTGGAATGACCAAAAATTTGGAATGCTTTTACGACTCTGGAAGATATTTAGCAGGAAAATCGACTACAATAATATTGCCCGGAAGCATGAATTTAACAGTTTTAGTTGCTTTTTTAAATAGTAAATTAGTATCCTTTTGGTATAGAATATTTTTCAAATCACTTTCTCTTTCAGGAGGATATATCCGAATAGGTAATAATGAAATTAAGCGTATTCCATTAGCAATTACAAATGAACATATAAACGAAAAAATTAAAAAAAATGTTAATAGAATCTTAGAGATAAGCAATGGGCGCGATTTTCTTGAAAAATCATCAAAAAAGAAGGAAATTGAACAACTCAAAACAGAAATTGACAAGTTGATTTATACTGCTTATAAACTTACGCCTGATGAAATTGAAATAGTTGAAGATTTCGTAAATAAAAAGAATAAAGATTAAATTTAGGTAATTAAAAAATGCCAAGATCCTTAAAAGTTGATGTCAATCCAAATGTTTTCAAGTGGCTTAGAGTGAGTTCTGGCTGGTCTGTAGAAGATGTAAGCAAAAGACTAAAAACAAGCAATGAAGTAATTAATGCAATAGAAAAAGGAAAAAGACAACCAACTTTAAGACAATTAAAAGAACTTTCTAAAGCATACAAAAGACCATTAGCAGCATTCCTTCTTTCTGAACCCCTAGAAGAAGCACCTCTTCCAAAAGATTACAGGATGCTTCCAGATAAAAAAGGAGTTTTTGATAAAAAAACGATTTATGCGATTAGAAGAGCCAGAAATCTTCAAGAGATTGGTGGTGAATTATTAATAAATATGAATAACTCAGTTGCACCAAGTATTAAACATGTCACCCCCTCCAAAAACCCTGATGATCTTGGGTCATATTATCGCAAATATTTTAATCTAGATTTTGAAAAACAAAAAAAATTCAAAAGCAGTTATGCATTTTTTAATGATCTAAGAGATAATCTTGAAAAAATAAATGTTTTAGTCTTTCAATTTTCTATGCCTATAGAAGATGCAAGAGGATTTGTACTCACAGATCAAAACCCAAACATAATAGTAGTAAACTCTAAAGACAAAATTGAAGCAAGAATATTTACCTTACTACATGAATTTGCTCATATCCTTCTAGGAGAAACTGTTATTGACCTACCAGTTCTATCCTTTGAAAAAAAGAACAAAATTGAATATTGGTGTAACGAGTTTGCAGCATCATTTTTACTTCCAAAAACACATGCAGATACGCTATTTAGCACTGAAAAATCGCTTACCAATAAATCAACCTTAAATCGTTTATCTAGAAAATACAAAGTAAGCAAAGCTATGCTTTTATACACAATGTATAAACAAGATTTTATTACAAAAAAAGAATTTGAAGAAAAACTTGAATTATACAAACCATCAAAAAAACAAAAAAAGATGCAAAAAAAGAAAGGCGGCGGAATACCACAGGAACGAAGATGCGTTTCAGAAATGGGAAATAAATTTGTCTCAATCGTTGCAAACAACTATGATAGGAACTATATCACTTATACTGATGCTTTAAACTTTCTTTCGGTGAAATCAAGAAATTTTGAAAAGGTACTTGCAAAGGCGAAACAATGACAGAAACTTGCTATATAATAGACACATCTTCATTAATCGAATTAAACAAACATAATCCAATGGATATATATCAGACGCCATGGAAAAAAATTGAAGGACTAATAAAAAAGAAAAGACTATTTGCACCAAGAGAAGTGTTAGAAGAAATCAAACGTTTTGATGATACACTAGCAACATGGTCAAAAAAACATACAGATATGTTTAAAGAAGAAACAGCTGAACAGATTGCAATTGTAAGAGAAATTTTAAAGAAATATCCCAGCTTAATTAAAAAAGATAAGAAATTTGCAGCAGACCCTTGGGTTATAGCACTTGCAATAGAGATGATACGTAATCCTCAAAAAACCTTAATTGAAATAAAACGAATTGTAGTAACTGAAGAAAAAATTAGAGGAAAAAGAGTTAGAATTCCATATGTATGCCAAGAATATACTGTGGAAGCAATCGATATTCTTGATATGTTTAGAAATGAAGGCTGGAAATTCTAAACTAGATTACGAACAATATTGAAAAAATTAATATTATTACATAAAGAAAAAATATATATTTAAATATTGAAATACTTTCAATGACCTCCCCAAAGGCTATATAAGAAGAAAAAACCATACAAATTTAATAAAATATCCTAAATAATATAAAATAAAATTGATTGGCCACCAAAGTGTTTGCGGCACCTTGGCAGCCTGGAGCCATGATAGAATGAGTATCACAGCCCCGAGCGAGATAAAAGAAGAAATTGATTATAAACTTTATTCAAATAATAAATTACAAACAACAATCAACTTTTTTAACAAAGATTTAGATTCATATTCAACCAATTTTAATGAGTTGGTAGGAGGTAAAAACCAAGAATGGAAAAATATTTTAGAAAACATAAGCAAGCACCCTGTCAAACAAATAAATCCCCAGTTGGACGGGGAGGACATGGGTGACCAAGATTATGTAAAGCAAAAATTAGATGTTGAAAAATACCAAAACCCATATATCATCAACCCAAAAAATTACAATACACAACTGGAACTATTTGATGCAATTAAACACTGGTGGATATTCAAATACAGAAAAAGTGAACGAACTATCAAAGATCGGCTTCGTTATGCAAAAAAGATGGCAGAACATACAGTTTTTCCAATAAACTGGTTTGACTTAAATCCAAATCAAATCATCGCTTATCTTGAACATAAAGAATACGTTGAATATGAAAACCAGCGAGGAAAACATCAAATCAAAAACGAATGGAAAACTGTGAAAACATTTGCCAAAGCATATGGAATCGATGCAAATCTTTGGGGATATATTCCACCAAGCCCACCAAAACCCAAAGTCAAAATCATACCACTACCAAACACTGTTTATCAAATGATTCAACACAAATACTCCAAAAACCTATACGAAAACGCGCTCGTTCAATACATTCTCATGCATGGATTTCTCATTGGATGGAGACCAAGTGAGATTGTCATCCAAAAAACAAGTGATGTGTTTCTAGATGATGGCTATATTATAATCACGGAAACAAAGAAGAACGGTCAACCACGGCAAGTATTTCCAGAACTCGAAATGATGACAAATCTTCGACGAAAAAGCATGAAAAACTGGATAGAACACTGGCGATGTAAAGTGGAAAACCAATACAGCAATGATTATCTATACTTACAACCCAATGGTAAACCATTCACTGTTGATTACCTAAGAAAATACATCAATCAGCGCGTGAAACCAGTATGGAGTTATTATCATCCTTATGTCATGCGTCATTGGTGTGCAGTAGCTCGGCTTATTAAAAGTAAGGTTGATACGAAAAAGTGGGATATATGGGATGTTAAAGAATGGCATGGGCATGACAAAGTCAGTACAACAGAGGATTATGTTCGGTTTGCAAAACGATATTATCGTAATGCACCTTATGACTGGATTAAAGCCATCCTGAAATTCCATGGTGAAAAATATAAAAAACCACCAATAGAACAGGACAATGGCTTAAAATCAAAAACGCCCCTGAAAACCTTTGTTTCGAATGGAAATAACAGGATTAGAGAAGTATGCTCCCGTCGGGATTTGAACCCGAGTCGAAGCCTCGAGAGGGCTTCATGATTGGCCGCTACACTACGGGAGCAAGAAATCGTTTTTTATCCACCTGATGAAACCTGCAGTATAGTTAATTCTTGCCCATCTTTTATTTTTGTATCAATTGGAACCGGTTTGTTTTTGCTCATCACGATTA
>CAZFFN010000086.1:0-76625 GCA_964518165.1 uncultured Thermoplasmatales archaeon | reverse complement strand
ATAACCTTAACAAATATATACACCTTTTGTTATTGCCTTTTTAAAATCCTACCCCGCCTTAGCTCAGTCTGGCTGGAGCGGCCGGCTGTAGACCCTATGGCCGTTACCGGCAGGTCCCCGGTTCAAATCCGGGAGGCGGGACTTTCATTTTTTAGCAGATTTTATCAAGTAAACCTTTTATTAAGAAAAGAAGAAACATATGACTAAAGTTACATCTAAAGGAATAAAAGTAACACTTAGTAAGACAGAAAAAATAAGAAAGATGCTTTTAGAGAAAGATTTAATAAGATCAGATCTAAAAATATCTAAAAATAAAAAACATACCGTGATACCTATAAAAAATGATAAAGATATTGAACTTAATGAAAAAGATTATGAAATTGTTGAGAAAGAATTTAGTAAATCAAGAAAAACAGTTCATTCATATAAAGATTTACTTAATGTTCCAAATGAAATCTACAAAGAACTTCCGACATCTTATGATGTGATAGGAGATATAGCACTGATAAAAATTAGTAAAAATCTTAGAGAGTATAAATTTAAAATAGGAAATGCAATTCTTAAGGCAAATAAAAACATTAAAACAGTTTGCAATATTGAATCAGTATCTGGAGAACTTCGAACTAGAGATGTTGAAATAATCTCCGGCGAAAAAAAAACTGAAACAGTTCATAAAGAATATGGAACAAAATTTTATGTTGATATTGAAAAAGTATATTTTTCACCAAGACTTGCAAATGAAAGAAAACGTATATCTGAATTAGTAAAAGACTCTGAAATAATTTTAGACATGTTTACTGGAGTTGCACCTTTTCCTGTGATAATAAACAAGTTTTCAAATCAAGAATTAATCTATGGCATTGATAAAAACAAAAAAGCAATAGATTTAGCAAAAAAGAATGTTAGAGTAAATAAAGCATATGAAAAGGTAAAATTGATATGCGGGGACTCAAGAAAAATAAAAAAATTAATTCCAAGCAAAATAAAGTTTGATAGAATTATTATGAATCTACCGTTTTCTTCATATAAATTTCTTAAATATGTATTCCAAGTTGCAAAAGATGAATGTATCCTCCATCTCTATGAATTTATTGATGAAAATAAAATAAATGATAGAAAAAAGGAGTTGAAAAAAACATTTTCAAAAAATAGTTTTACTTGTAAAAATATTAAAGTTAATAAAATAAAGTCATATACACCAAGAGAGTTTTATATATGTTTTGACATTACCGCTAAAAAGAAATCATCTGCCGACGTAGCTTAGCCCGGTTGAGCGGCTGACTTGTAATCAGCAGGTCGAGGGTTCAAATCCCTCCGTCGGCTTACCAGTAGAGATTTCTCTTTATAAACGTGACGAATTACAATATTTGATTGGGGTTTTTTAACCTCATTTCAATATCGTGCAGGGGAAGGGATTTAAACACTAGTTCACTATGCAAAAAACCGCTTGAAGCTATTCTTCATCCCAATCGGAAGAATATAACAGGCAGTATGATATTTCACTCCCTGTGATCGTCCATCCAAATTTGCTTCGTTTCACTCCGAAAACTTCTCAGGATCTAATATGTTATGTGCAATAAATTCAGAGTCACTTATCGATAACTATAATACTACTCCAATTATTGTATTCAATAATGGATATTAAGAAATTAACAAAATTAGGGGAAAACCTGTGTTAGCAAGAGCATTAATATATTGTGAAAATGAATTTGGAAAGATAGATGGTAAAGTTGCAAATGGACTTGCCAGGCACTCAGAAAAGTATGATATTCTTGGTGTTATAGATAGCACAAAGGCAGGTCTTGATACTGGAGAATATCTTGATGGAATAAAAAAAGGGATTCAGATATTCTCAAGTATAAATGATGCCATCAAAAAATTAGGCTTTGTTCCTGAATATTTCATCTACGGCATTGCAGCACAGGCCGCATATCTTGACCATGAAAAGAGAGAGGTAATTTTAGGAGCCATGAAAATTGGGATGAACTTCGTAAATGGCTTACCGGAATTTTTCACCGAAGATGAAGAGTTTATCCGCAAGGCGATCGAATACAGGGTCCATATCTATGATATGAGAAAAGCACCACCGAGAAAACATCTGCATAATTTTTCCGGACGAATCCATGAAGTCACAACTCCAGTAATTGCAGTGCTGGGTACAGACTGTGCTGTTGGTAAAAGAACAACTGCAGTACGCCTCATTAAAGCCTTGGAAAAGGTAGGATTGAACCCGGCATTCATAGCTACGGGGCAGACCGGTCTGTTACAAGGGGCAAAATATGGTATTGCTGTGGATGTTTTAACTTCAGGTTTTGCAGCAGGAGAAATTGAAAATGCGATTATAAGTGCCTATGAAAAAGAGCACCCAGATATTATTGTTGTCGAAGGGCAAGGTGCCCTGAGCCATCCTGCATATACCTCTTCAAGTGCGATTATAAGGGGTGCAAATCCAAATGCAATTATTATTCAGCATCCGCCAAGAAGAACGAATCATTGCGATTATCCCGATATATCCATGCCCACACTTGAAAGCGAAATCGAAATGATAGAAATATTCTCCAAATCCAAGATAATTGCAATCACAATTAACCATGAAGACATGACTGATGCTGAAGTAAAAAACACAATAGTTGAATATGAATCCAAATATGAACTACCAACTACCGATGTCTTAAAATTTGGATGTGATAAACTTATTAACATGTTATTCACCGTTTTTCCGGAACTCAAAAAAGGAGCCTCAACAACATGCTAACCCCTAGAATAGAGATAAATCTTGAGAAAATTGCCCATAATGCAAAGAAATTGATTGAATTATATGGTTTAAAAGGTATCAGTGTAATTGGCGTCACGAAGGTGGTTTGCGGAGATCCTATTATCGCTGAAGCATTAGTAAAAAGCGGAATAAACATTCTTGCAGATTCCAGAATAGAGAATATCCGAAGGATGCGTAATGCCGGTGTGCAAGCCCAATTTCTCTTACTAAGAACACCTAGTCTTAGTCAAGCCGAAGCGGTTGTGAAATATGCAGATATCAGCCTTAACTCTGAACTTTCAGTCATCAAAAGACTCTCAGAGTGTGCAATTGATTATAATCGGCCTCATAAAATTATGTTAATGGTGGAACTGGGGGATTTAAGAGGGGGGATGAGACCATCAGAGTTAGATGATGCAATTAAACATGTGTTAGCAATTGAGAACATTAAGATTATTGGTATTGGGACAAACCTGGCCTGTTTTGGCGGGATCAAACCAGATGAAAAAAAAATGGAGGAATTATCTTCAATTGCTAACGATGTTGAAGAAAAATTTGGGCTGACCTTAGAGTTTGTATCGGGTGGTAACTCTGCTAACTATAACTGGTTTATGTCGACAAAGGATGTTGGAAGAATCAATAACCTTCGACTGGGTAAATCAATCTATTTGGGATGTGAAACCCTCTATAGAAAACCCATCCCTGGATTGTATACCGATGCGATGACATTTGTTTCAGAAGTTATCGAATCAAAAATGAAGCCATCTGTACCCTATGAAGAAGTCGGCCAGGATGCATTTGGAAATATACAGGAGTTTACAGACCAGGGCAAAATTAGAAGAGCTATCCTAAGTAGTGGATTGCAGGATGTTTTGGTTTCGGGATTGACTCCCCGATTAGATGTTGAAATCATCGGGGCTAGCAGTGACCACATTATTGTTAATGCAAAGAATATTGACTTATACGTAGGCAAAGAATTAGAATTTGATCTGAATTATAAAACCTTACTCTCAGCTATGACTTCCCGATATGTAAATAAAGTATCCAGTGGACGAGTAAATGCCCATGAGTATTGCGAAAAGGTTGAACAAAAAAATCGCCGACACATGCAACAGCTGCCAATGATTTCAATTAAAGAAAATAATTCTCCATTAATTAGTCTGAAAAAATCGGGGTTTAATTTAATATTTGAACCATCTGTTATAAAAGATTACAAATATATGGTTAGGCGGGCAGTTTTTGATAAAATCGGACGGATAAGCAAACGCTTGGATGAGGAAGATAAAACGTTAATAATCCGCTCAGCATGGCGATCTTTTGAACATCAACGGCTTTTATGGGAAGAAAGGGTAAATTCTTTGCAGAAAGAATACCCCAAAAAACAGATAGAAGAAATTGAAGAACTTGTTTCATATTTTATTGCACCACCAAGTAAATCAATGCATTCAACAGGTGGGTCTGTGGACGCTCTTATATATGATTTGAAAAATGATTGCGTTATGCGTTTTGGAACAAATGATGGATTAAAAATAAACCTTAATGACAAATGTTACCCGTATCATCCATATATTACGCCCGAAGCAAAAAACAATCGTAATTTACTAATCGGTCTCTTCGAAGAAGAAGATTTTGTAGTAAACCTAAAAGAGTACTGGCATTTTGATTATGGAAATGTTATGTGGGCAATAGAAAAAGGAAAAGAACATGCAATATATGGCATTATTGAGGCATGAATAATTCTACCCTAACATCTTCAATTGCTTTAATTAAGCATTAACAGTGGAAAAGACAATAGAGGAGACGAAGATATTAGGTTGTGTGGATAAAAGAATTTTAACCTATACACCTTACTCCCTCCGTCGGCTTATTTTATTTTTGTTATTTTCTTTTTCTATAGATCATTAGTATCATAAGTAATGAAACTAAAGCAATAACTAGCTCAAAACCAGGTGTTTCATCAGGAGGAGCATTTTTAACTACTATTGAAGTTTTAGTGCTATTCGTAGCAAGCCCATCATTAACAGTTAATGAAATAATATATTCACCAGGTGAGTTAAATGTATGATAAACTATTTTATCATAATATTCACTGCCATCAAAACTCCATGTATAATTCAAATCATCATTATTCGGGTCAGTACTAGTACTTTCTATTTTTATGTTTTTACCAGCATAAGTATTTGATGGGGCATTAATACTTGCTTGAGGCGGATGATTGATATTTGGTCCAACATTTATTTCTGTTGTATCAGTATGACTACTTCCATTATTATCAATCACAGTTAGAGTTATCTCATATGTTCCTTCGTTATCAAAAACATGATACGTTTTCTTCTTTAGAATTTCACTAGATCCATCTCCAAAGTTCCATCTATAAAAATCAATTTCACCATCAAGATCATATGATTTTGATCCATCAAACTGTATTTCTTCTCCTGCTTCACATTCATACGGTCCACCAGAAACTGCAACTGGTGGTTTATTATCAGGAGGTGTATTAATTGTAAAAAACAAAAAGGGATCAGACTTGTTTTGTAAACGTTCATCTTTTACAACTGCATACCAAGCAACAGTTGTATTAAAACCACGTGTAAAACTACATTCAGCATTCGTATTGTTTTGAACTCTTTCATCTACATCAAGCAACTCATTAGTATCAGCATTATAAAAATAGACATCCAAAAAATCACTATCAGGATCTTCAACATGAACTTTTAAAGTAATTTCTAGTGATACATCTGTTGACATATCTTCAGGGCTTGGATCAGATGGCTTTTTAGGTGGTTTTAAAAAATATCCAAGAGGATATTTATCAGTGACGCCATTTTTTGAATAGAAAGAATCACCAATACCATCTACATTTTTATCTATATTGTTATAATCATCCCAATAATTTCCCTCATTTTGATAATACCATACGTTTTCACCATTATCTTTAGCAGAAGGATTATTATCTTTAAATTTGTTTAGATACAAAGTATTAGAATTACCACCTGATTGTATATATATACCTGATGCTGAAGAACTCTTTAATGTGTTGTTTTTAATAACGTTATTTGATCCAACTAAAGTTATTCCCCTTTTATTTTCTTCAAGTGTATTATTTTTGAAAAAAGAGTCAGATGCACTTAAATAAAAACCATCGCCATCATTATTTTTCAGATGATTATTTGTAACAATTGCATCAGTTGTTCCAGATAGATAAATTGCATAATACGTACTTCCTACAATTTTATTATAGGTAAGGTTGATGTTTTCTGAGTTAGTAACATATATACCATGTGGGCAGTTGTAAATAGTATTTGAATATAATCTGTTATTACCAGTTGATGATTCCATATCTATACCATAATCTGTGCAATTATGTATCTCATTATTAGCTAGATCATTTGTAGACGAGGATTCAATATAAATTCCACGAGTGGTACGATTTATTATATTACTACTTATAAGATTATCATCAGCTGAAGACGCAATATAAATACCATACCCCATACTATAATTTTTAAAAGTATTTCTGACAATTCTATTATTTTTTGAGTTTAATGTAAGAAGTGCTCCAATAGGAGAAGTCATAGAGGAATCTTCATCTGAAAAAGTAATACCTTCAATTGTTACTTCATCAGTTTTAATTTCAACTAAGTATCTTCTATCAAATCTAGTATCGATAATAGTTTCTTTTTCATCGATACCCCCTACAATTGTTACCTTCTTATTTATTTCTAGGTTTTCCTGATAAAGTCCACTAAAAACATATATTTTATCACCATCTTCAGCGTTATTTAAAGCTTCACCTATCGTTTTATATGGTTTATCAGCTGTACCATCACTGTACCCAGAATAATCTGCTTTTACATATATCTCATTAGTTGCAGCTTTAACATTTGGTGAAAAAATATTCAAAGACATTGAAATCATTACTACAAATAGGAATAAAACAATAAATTTTAATCTCATATTTCCCATCACCTTCAACAAAAACAAAACAACAGCTAGAATTTATATTTTTCTTAATAAAATATGGTTTTTTAGAAAGTGAAGTAATTTTATAGTGCTTAACCATAACAAATTCGATGAAAGTTTGCCTTGGTGGAACATTTGATATAATTCATAAGGGTCACAAGATCTTAATTGATAAAGCATTTAGAGCTACGGGTAAAGATGGTTTTGTGTTTATTGGGGTTGCAACTGACGAATTATTAGATAAGAAAAAAAATGTTAAATCGTATTCAGAAAGAAAAAAGAATCTTGCTGAATATATCAAAAAAGTGGAGTACAGCTCAGATTTTAAAATTGAACCCATAAATACAATCTATGGCCCAACTCTTAAATATGATTTTGATGCAATCATTGTATCAGCTGAAACAATAAAAAACGCAGAGAAAATAAATGAAAAAAGAATAGAACTAAACAAAAAACCAATGAAAATCATAAAAATTCCATATATACTATCTGAAGATGGAAAACCGATTAGTACAACTAGAATCAAAAAAGGCGAGATTGACTCTGAGGGAAATATGAAAATTAGAGATTAAATTTATATATACCTTAACATTTTCGCAAGAAAAAATAATGGTGATTAAAAGTGGCATATGTAATCTTTGAAGTTAAATCCGAAGACGTTGGAAAAATTAACAAACTTATAAAAGATGATTTAGTAAGCAGACAAAGTGTTTTAACAAGAGACTCAAGCTCTCTAAACATTGATGGAGATTTTTCATATCTAAAAGTTGAAGGATCTGTTGATGGAATAAAAAAAGCAGAGATGCTTGCTAAAGAATATAATTTTAAAAAACTAGATGCAAAAAAAGCTGAAGACATAAATAAAAAAATTGAAGAACAAGAAGATTCTGCTGCATCTGGTATGGGAATGATCTTTGATTAGATATCCCAATATTTTCCTATATTTTCTTTAATTTCTTTAATTATTTTTGTAACATCTGATTTTGAACTAATTTTATCTTTCACATCAATTTGTTCATGCATTAATTGAGCGATTTGGGATGTAAAACATTTACCAATCCATTCCTTGTTATATCCACCTTCAAGTGTACATACTATTTTTGGCTGGATTTCTTGATAAACTTTCAATATTTTTCCAAAGAAATCAGCTGTAAAATGCAGGCCGCCTAATAGATCAGAATGATGTGAATCAAAACCAGTTGTCATAATTATAAGATCTGGGTTGAACTCTCGAGCTACGGGTAAAAA
Organism: uncultured Thermoplasmatales archaeon; assembly: GCA_964518165.1. Classification (GTDB taxonomy): domain Archaea; phylum Thermoplasmatota; class E2; order DHVEG-1; family DHVEG-1; genus CAYZTD01. Next base: position 68,659 of record CAZFFN010000086.1, on the reverse strand, counting down.
CACTTGATTTAATATTTGAAATGCAGCTCTATTTCCATATAAAAAAGAAAGTGGTGCATTTATGTTATAACCTTTCCCTTTTCCTTCTCCTATCTCATCAATTTTACCTGTTCCTGGAAAATGTGGTGATAGATGAATTGATTGATACATCACATCAGATCTATTGTAAAAAATTTCTTGAGTTCCATTTCCGTGGTGTACATCTGGATCAATAATTAGAACTTTTTTTCCTTTCTTTGCTATTTCATTAGCTGCTATTGCACCATTGTTAAACAAGCAAAAACCCATAGATCTTTCACTGGTTGCATGATGACCAGGAGGCCGCACCATACAAAAAGCATTTTCTATTTTTCCCTTTAAAACATTTTCACATGCAGATAATACTCCTCCAGCTGCAAGCCTTGTTGTTTCAAAATCATTTTTACTTACATATGTATCTAGATCGATCCAGCCTTCTTCTTTTTTGCTTTGTTCTTTAACTTGATTTATCATTCTTTTAGAATGAATTTCATATAGTTTTTTTTCTGATAGAATCTTTGGTTCAACTATATCTATATCTTTGTACAATTTTGTTTTTTCAAGTGCCTTCATCATTATTTTTAAACGCTTTGCATTTTCAGGATGGCCTTTGTTGTTATGTTTGTTGAATTTATCTGAATAAATTATTTGAGTTGACATATAAACCAAATTCGTCTAATGTAACAACCCTATTATAAATCTAATTCTAAGAGTTTAAGTAATCCTATTGTATTCGGCTTTTGTAATTTTAGGGGACAACTTAAAATGGACGATATGTTACTTTCTATTTCACCTGATTATCTGTATTTCAAAGATAAAAAACCTGTTAAGATTTCTAATTATCATAAACCATATTTTCTTGCATTCACAGATAGCTCCAAAATCGATTCAGCAAGAAATAGACTTATTAAAAAAATTAATGATAGCAATTCAGAGACCCTTTCAAAAATAGAAAGCATAGGTGAAATAGAAGAATACAGAAGTTTCTGTGATTTTTCAAAGAAAAGAAAGGTTTTCCGCGTTTATACCAAAAAATCATATTTTGTTCCAGATGTAAGTGATTATCTATTTTTTAATTATGGTTTATATACTGCTGAGCATGATATTCCATATCATCAAAGAGCATTAGTTGACTTATCTATTGATAAAGATATGTGGGCTTTTGATAGCAAGGGTCAAAAAAAGACCTTGAATGTCCTTGTTTATGATATAGAGACAACAAAATATGGTGAAGGAAGAGAAAATATACCAGTTGATATGATAGGTTATGCAAATTTCAACGTTTGTTTTGAATCATCTAAAGATTTAGATAGTGAAGAATTTAGTTTTGATATCATAGATTGTCCTGATACTTGGCTGGGTATAGATATAGAGCAAGTTGATTCAACTAACACAAATGATGAAATCGATAATCTTTATACTTTTTGTAAAAAGGCAATAGATGCGGATATTATCTCTGGACACAATATAGTTGGTTTTGACAATACTCAAATATATAACAGGCTCAAATGGATTCTAAAAACATATAATGAAAGTATTTCTAAAGAAAAAAAAGATTTCTTCTGGCAATTTTTAAATAAGTATGCTCGTGAGGACAAATCTTTTCATTTTGGTATAAGAAACCGGATCACTCAGTTTTATCCGACTAGTCTTGATACATATCTAGGTGTTAGAAAGTTTTATTCATTTTTAAATGAGTTTAGCTTAAAAGCTGTTGCACCGTTTCTTGGAATTAATATCAAAGATAGAATTGTGCTTCCGCCTTCTCAGATTAATATAGATGATAGAACAAGGAAATATAATATACAGGATGTTCAAGAACAACTCGGCGTAACCCTAAATCTAATCCAGCAGGTTTTACCTCTTTCTTTTACAACTGGTATGCCTTTTGATATGCTTTTATCATCTGGTGCAGTAAATATGTGGGATCATATGTCCATGATCCGTGCGTATTATCAAAAAAAGATAATGCCGCCGATATGTAGAGTAATGGGTACTGCTAAAACTCTTGTTAAATATTACAGGGGTTGTAACAGTAAAGAAAAAATTGTCAAGCAGTCAATTGATAAAAAAGAGCAACTTTCTAAGGAACTTAAAAGAGTTGTAAAATATGGAAGTGAAATGCCTGAATGGATGGTAAGTCCATATGTTATCTACAATGAAAATGCAAAAGACAGAGACGAACAACTAAATTATCATTTTCCAGGTGGAATGACAATAAAACCTGATAAAGATGCAAATTCTCATTTTATACCATGGTGGTATGTTGTAGTAGCTGACGTTGGAGCTATGTATCCTACAATTCTAAAAGCTATGAATATTGGTGCTGATACTGTAAGATATGCAAAATCAGATGAAACACCAGATGACTGGATATGGCTTAAAAAGATTCCGCGAGAATTTTTTGAAAAAAATGATGTTAAATACAGAAAGGTAACTGAAGAAGACACTTATGCAGACAAAGGATATATGATAGGAGTAAAAATCGATAAAAAACCTGGTGTAGTAAACTCTTCTATGACAGGTATAATGAATATGATTGCTAAAGTAAAAAAAGAATTAAAGGAGATTAAGAAAACAGGTAAAAAAGAAGAAGTTCAAAGATTTAAAATGATGTATCAAAGTTTAAAAGGAGCTCGAAATGGTGGAACACACGGGATTCTTAGTGCACCCAACGTATCTGGTAGACAATTCAATTTATGGGGAGCAGCAACAATTACAACAAAGGGCCAGGTAATTATGGCCGATTCTCTTGATTATTTGAAAAATAAGGGAATAAGAGTAGTATATGCAGATACAGATGGCCTATATTTAGGCTGCTCTAAATCTATGACTAGTATTCCAGATTTTGCAAAAAAACTAGATATAAAATTTGATGAGAAAAGTAAAGAATGGATCACTGAACCAAAAGTTGCTTTTTCAGCAATAGAAGAATGCAATAATAAATGGCGTAAAGAACTAAATTACCAAGATTTTGAACTTGAACCTGAAGAGCATGATTCTATGATTTTTGTTAAACACAAAAATTATCTAATTTTTGATTCAAAAAAAGATAAAATCGATATGCTTACTAAAGGAAATAATTTTAAGGGTTCAGATAAAGCAAATGTCGCACGTATTGTTTTAAAGGAAATCATGATGGAAGTTTTAAAAGAAATACCTGTCTGGTCTGATGAAGAAGATGCAAGAAAAAAAGTTCGTGAATTGATTGGTGATAAAACTAGAGATATTGTCGCAAAACTTGATTTATCAAAGGTAGATATTAAGGATTTAACTCTTGTTCAATCTGTTCAGCCTGCTAGTAGATATAAACCAAATCAGAATGGTTCTCTTTCTACTTTTGCTAAAAGAGCTAATGCCCTTGAAAAAGTACTTGGTGAAAAGATTAAGAGTAGAGCAAAATTCAAATTTGTTGTAACAAAAAACTCTTTACCGGGCATTCCTAATCCATCTAAAAGTGGTGTTAAACCTATTGATTATATGTATCCTATTGATTTATTGAGGGATAAAAGTCAGATCGATCTTGATTGGTATAAAGAGATGATTCAGAATTATATTAAAGGCGCTTTTGGACTGTCTGATATAGCTGTAACTGAGCAAACTGGTCTTGATTCATGGATGTAAAATTTAAATATTATAAAAGTATTTTATAAAAAAACGAAAAAATTATAAGTATCAATCTAATCCATCATATTAACAGCCGTTAATAGGCTTTGTTTTTTAGGGGAGCAAAATATGAGAAATACAGAAAGAAATAAAAACAAAATATACGCTTTTTTTGCAATAATATCTATGACGCTATTAATCTCACCGATGATCTCATTATCAACAGCAGAATTAAACACTCAAACAAATGAAACAATTGAGTTCTCTCAAAGTTTTTCAGAACCAATAGTTGAAAAAAATGATAGAACCTTTGAAGTAGAAATAGAAGAAGCAAATTCACGTATATTTATCCAAGGGTCACCTGACCTACCTGTTTTTAGAAAAACATATGAGTTAAACTGGAATGCTGAAATTTTAAGTATCAATTTTTCACATTCAGAGATTGAAACTATTGATCTATCTGAAGAAGATATTAAAACAGTACCTGTCTTTGAATATATGAAAACAAATACAGTTGAAATAAAAAATGATATTAAATCAATAGTTAAAAAGGATAGCAATGGTTTTTATCCAGAAGAATGGTATGAAATTGAAAAATCAGCAGGATTAAATGAAGAAGGAGAACATGTAAAATTTTTAACAATTAGCATTTATCCTAGTAGATACAGCTCTGATGAAAATATCTTAGAATATATTACAAATGCCGAGTTTGACATCGAATATACTCAAACAAACTGTGAATTTAATGATCCAGATATTTATGATCTTACAATTATAACACCTGCCTACTTTAAGGATAATTTAACAGATCTTATCAACCATAAAAATTCATTTGGTGTTAAAACTAATTTAACCACTCTCGAGGATATATATGAAAATTTTGAAGGTAGAGACAATCAAGAACAGATTAAATATTTTGTCAAGTATGCTGTTGAAGAATGGGGCGTTGAATATGTTTTACTTGTCGGGGAAATAAGAAAAACACCTATAAGACAGACAGATGCATACCCTTGGCATGAATATCATGGTTCTGGCATTTTAAGCGATTTATATTATGCAGATATATATGATTTTAACTATAATTTTTCAAGTTGGGATACAAACAATGATAATATATTTGGTCAAATCGAATATGACTGGCAATGGAACAATATAAATGTAACAATTATAGATGAAGTAGACCTTTATCCCGATGTTCATATCGGCCGGCTTGCTTGTAGAAACAAAGAAGAAGTAGATACAGTTGTGAGAAAAATAATTACCTATGAAACTGAAACCTATGGTAAAGAATGGTTCAAAAGAATAGTTCTTGCAGGCGGAGATACTTTCCCACCCGGAAAAGGTTCACCTGCTTTTGAATATGAAGGTGAAATTAATAACGCACAAGTCTTTGAAGAACTAGAAGACAAAGGGTTTAAAGATATAAAGCTGTGGGCTTCAAAGAGAAATCTCAACGCTTTTACTTTCAATAGAGCAATAAACAAAGGCGCAGGTTTCTTAAGCTATGCAGGCCACGGTTTTGAACATGGATGGGGAACTTACAAACCAAATGCAATACGTGAGAATATGGGTCTTACACATCCTCTTTATTATACACCATTTATAAACTTTTTAAGAAACCAAGAAAAACTACCAATAATATTTTTTGATGCATGTCTTACAGCTAAACTTGATTTTAATTTAAGAGATCTAGCTGATTACTACAAACCTCTAGATATGCTTGTTAAATTGACTGGTGTAAAAATAAATCAAGATAACCATCTGCCATGTTTTGCATGGAGGTTTTTAATGGAAAAAGACGGTGGAGCAGTAGCTACAATTGGTGCAACAAGACCAGCTTACTCTTTTGTTGACAAAGAAGGAGTCCATGCAGGGGCAGGATATCTTGACTGGATGTTTTTCAAAGGATATAATGAAGGTAAAACAGTAGGTGAAATGTTTACTTACTCTCAAAACTCCTACTTGAAAGATAGATTCAAGGATTATTTTACAATAGAAGAATATCTCTTGCTCGGTGATCCAAGCTTAAAAGTTGGAGGATATCCTCCACAATAATATTTTTTTATAAGGAGAGCAATAGATAGAAAGTCTTTTGGAAAAAGTATTTATTTAAAGAATTTATTTTAAAAATGGGGGACTAAGGTTTATACTGGGGAGGTTAAACTGTACCTGTTTTCCGCTGAGAGGCGCATTCCTCCTATCAATATGCATCCCGTCCCCCAATCTTTTTAAAACTAACAAGGGTTTATTAAAAGAAAAATTTAAAAAATTAAAATTAGCTTAATAAAAATTAGTATAGCAATGAGCCTAATATAGACTCGTTGCTTTTTTTGAATTATGTAATTATCCGAATAGTGCGCCTAATCCTGCGGCTGCTTCTTCTTCAGATACCTCTTCTTCATCTTCTTCTTTCTTTTCTTCTTTTTTCTTTTCATCTTTCTTTTCTTTAGAAGAGGCTTCTCCGCCAGTTGATGCGGCAGGTGCTGCTGGTACCGAAGCTGTTTTTATTGCTTCTTCGATATCAACGCCTTCAAGCGAAGCAGTGAGTGCTTTAATTTTTGAATCATCTGCTTTTACGCCTGCTGCTGTCAATACTTTTTTTACATTTTCTTCTGTAATTTTTTTTCCAGCGGAATGAAGTAGCATCGCGCTATATATGTATTCCATTTTCAATTTTCCTCCTTTTAATTTTTATGAACTCATATTTTTTAATTTACTCATTTGAGCGTTTGCTTTACCGAGTAAATGTTTGATTGTTTCTTTAGTAAGAATGTTTTGTTCAAGTGCTATTGCAAAAGCATTATGATGTGCTTTCATAATAAGTGGCTGAATTGTAAGTTTATTATACCACGATGTTTCAATTGCTAGATTAAATGCATTTGCACTTGCTCTTTTGATATCGCCAAAGAACTCATCCATATCGATATCAAGTACATCTGGTTTGAATATGTTCCCATCTTCGTATACTCCATTGAGTTCCATACCAATTTCTATAGGAAAAATTTCAAGTCTTGTAAGCATCTTTGCAATATCTGGAGATATTTCTTCACCTTCGGGAACAATAACTTTATCTTTTTTTATTACAACTTTACCTTTTTCTATTGCTGCAGGTATTCCTACTTTTTGTAGATCTCCAACAATAGGCCCAGGTTTAAATGGTGTATCTCCTGATTTTACTTCAATATCCTGATCCGCTATTTCGCCGCCTTTAGCAGGTGCCATTGTTCTTGTCTCTTTGAGTTTACCGAATAGTTTGAAAGGATTCATTTCAGTTGAAATAATTGCAGTTTGGCCTTCAACTAGATCCTTAAGATTTTCAATTCCTTTTACTTTTTTTCCTGCTTCTTTTAACGCTCTGAATATAAGTTTATTTTTAGCTGATCTAATTTCTGCTGTATCTCTTAAATTGCTTCTCATTTTTTGGAGTTGAGGTGCAGGTATACCACCTATGTTAACTATTCCAACAACTTTATTTTTGGTAATAATCTCTTCAAGTGATTTTACTTCGCCGTATTTCCATTCTGCAACATGCGCCATAAAAATAATCCTCCCTAAATCAATCTCTCAGTTGGACCCATCGTTGTTTTAAGATAAGCCGATTTAATGTTCATTTTTCCTCTCTCAAGTGTTCCCTCTATCCGTCTAAGGATTGTATTAATGTTTTCTGCGATTTGTTTTTTGTCCATATCTGATGTGCCTGCAACAGTATGAAATGTATTATTTGCTTTTGATCTAACTTTTACTGTTTTTCTGAGATTTTTAATTGTATCTGAAATATCTGCTCCAGGTGGTACTGGTTTAGGCATTTTTCCTCTAGGACCAAGAACTGTACCAAGGCTCTTACCAATAGTAGGCATTAATGGAGCCTCTGAGATAAAGAAATCATGTTCTTCAGCGATTTTTTTGAATTTCTTTTTATCACTTGAAAAACTTTCGATATCTTCTGGTTTAATAAGTAAGTCAACAAGTTTTTTGTTCTTCATCGCAAGTTCTCCACTGGCAAAAAGAGCAACTTTTGCTTGTTTTCCTCTACCATGTGGAAGAACTATTTCTTCATCTATACGATTCTTTGGAACATTTAAATCAATATTTTTTAAATTAAAAACTAGGTCAATACTTTCTTTGAAGTTATGATCAAGTTTTTTTGAATCTTCTAATATTTTTTCAACTACGTCTATAGTTTTTTTATCTGTCATAGATATCATCGAGTGTAAGGTTGTATGCACATTTTCTTCAATAAATACAGAAAATGTAGTTCTCGGGAATGACAATCATATTTATAAAATTTTGGTTTAAAAACCCTTATTCTTTGTTATTATACAATCTTTCGAGTATTAATTCCAATAATTCTTCTGGTCCCCGGGTCTTTTTTAGTTCTTTTTTTACAATTAATGGCGTTCCTTTAATATTTTTCTTATTTACATCTTTATCAGTAATTAGTACAGCATGTTTTTCTGTGATTTTTGAAATACTACTTATTACATGTGCTTTTTTCAGTAGTTTTCTATCATATCTATCCACACATGTTAATAGTATTTTTTTCTTATCTTGGCTTACTGCTTCAAAAGGAGCACGTTCCATTGGTATGACTTTGTATCCAACTGTTTTAAGTATTGAAAAGATCTCTTTTTGAAATTCCCTAAATAATTCTGATTGTTTACCTCTGCCTGAAAGGATCTTCTTTCTTAGAGGTGTTTTTAGAATATCAATTGGAAGAGTTACTTGTGCTCCTAGTGCATCTTCAATTCTAAATGCAATTTCTATACTTGAGTTCATTCCTTCTTCATACATCTGAACTGTTCTTCTTGATACTCTAAGGGATCTTGCAAATGAACCAAGCGAGATACTATTTTCTTTTCTTAATTTTTTTATTTTTTCACTATCTAAATGTACATATAAACCACCAGGTGCAGCATATACTTCTAAAGGTATTCCTTCTAAAAGATGATTTTTTAGTGTTGCATGTGATATTGCTTGAATGCCAAACCTATCATATACTACATCTTCTTCAAGTATACCTGTGCCTTTTCTCTCACCAATTAATATCGGGCATCCCTTTAGTAAATTAGAAAGTGTGTTTAGTTCGTTTGCAACTTCTTCAGACATTGCATTGATATTTGTCAAAACTTTTATTATTAATAGTGAGTTGTCCCTTCTTGCAACTAAGTCAAACCCAATTGGCCTCATTGAACATAGTTCAGAGACATAGAAACCTGCATTTGTAAGCGTTTGTCTTATCTGGTTTATTAGTTGCTGGCGTTTCATATGTATTAATCTCTAAAGAAATAAATTATATTTAATAATATCGGGAGGAAAATCAGTATTTGGATTGGATTGGATGACACAGATTCAAGAAAAGGTGGCTGTACTACCTACTTAGCCTGTATTTTAGTACATAAACTAGTTGAAGAAAATTTTGATATTATCGGTTTTCCTAGATTAGTTAGATTAAATCCTAATATTCCATGGAAAACTAGGGGTAATGGAGCTGTTTCAATTCATATTGGTAAAGGTGATGGAGACAAAAAAAAGATAGGTTGTTTTAAAGATAAAGATATTTTTTGTTTTACAAAAGAAGAAAGATCCACTTTTGATAAAAAAGAGGTGGAAAAAGTAATTAAGATTTTAGAATCTATAATCAAAAAATATGCAAAACTAAGTGAAATTAACACTAACTCTGGTTTTGTTTTATTTGATAAAAAACCTTCAAGGGATAGATATACTAGTGCTGTTCAAAATGTTTTATCAATTGACGATGTAATTAATTATTTAGATAAAAAAGCAGTATTTTATAAGGGTTATAACAATAAAAGAGGTTTAATTGGTGCTAGTTCTTCTATTGCATGGGATGATAAATTTGATAGAACCTATGAACTTATTACATACAGAAAAAAAGATAAATGGGGTACAAAACGTTTTGTAGATGATAAAACTACTAAAATGATTGATGAAAAAATTAGTTCAACTTTTGATAATTATGATTATAGAAATAACCATAATCAAATAGTTCCTAGTTCCCCTTGCCCTGTATTATATGGTATAAGAGGAGATGTTTCTGATGATTTAATAAAAGCAAAATCATTTGTTAAATCTGAAAAAATAGATAGTTGGATAATATATAAGTCAAATCAAGGAACAGATGATCATCTTCAGAAAAAAGATATAAATGAAATTAAAAACTATGATTCTGTAATAGTCAATGGAAAAGTTTCCAGTAAGCCCTCAACTATTCCAGGTGGACACGTAATTTTTTCGATTGAAAATAATGATTCCTCTGTTGACTGTGCTGCCTATGAACCTACTAAAGAGTTTAGAGGAGTCATTAGGAAATTAATTGTTGGGGATTCAGTTGAAGTTTATGGTGGAATTAGAGAAAAACCTTTAACAATAAATATTGAAAAGATAAAGATTTTGAAATTAAAAGAAAAAATTGAAAAAATTGAAAATCCAGTATGTCCTCAATGCGGTAAACATATGAAATCTATTGGAAAAAAACAAGGTTTTAGATGTAAAAAATGTAAAACTAAGAAAAAAGAAGCTGTAACAAAAAAAGTGAAAAGAGATATTGATATGGGTTTTTATGAAGTCCCAGTATGTGCTAGGCGTCACTTGAGTAAACCATTGAAAAGAGATAAACAACCATAACGCTTTTTAAGGGAATAAGGTTTCATGGTTTCTAAATTTTAAAAAATTGCGGGTATAGTGTAGTCTGGTATCACATAGCCTTGCCAAGGCTATTACTTGGGTTCAAATCCCAGTGCCCGCATATTTAATATCATATTTGATATAATCTTTATATCATATTTGATATGAAAAATAAAAACTCTGGAGTAATATATGTTAAAACTTGATTTACATATTCACTCAAAGTATTCTGAGGATGCTATTGGAGAACCTAAAGAAATAATTAAGCAAGTTAAAAAAAAGGGCCTTGATGGCATTGCAATAACTGATCACAATACAGTAGAAGGTGGGCTTAAAGGACTTAAAGATTGTCCTAAAGATTTTATTGTAATACCCGGTGTGGAAATTTCAACTAAAGATGGGCATCTAATAGCATTAAATGTTAAAGAAAATATTCCCCGGAATCTATCTGTTGAAGAAACAGTTGATGAAATAATAAAAAAAGGCGGAACGCCTATTGTACCTCATCTATATAGATCAATGTCAGGAATAAAAGAAAAAAAACTAAAAAAAATTCAACCCAAAATATCAGCTATTGAAGTATTTAATTCCTGCAGTGTAAACAAGTCAAATTTTAAAACCTCTAAAACTGCAAAAAGATACAACCTAGGTGGAACAGGTGGAACAGACTCCCATGTACCTGAATACTGCGGGCTTGCATATACAACATGTGATACAGACGATAAATCAATAGAGGCCGTTATCTCTGAAATAGAAAAGAGAAATACTTGGGGAGAAGGAAAAACGTTACCAATGGAATACCGCAGAGGAAGAATGATCAAAAGTATAAATCAATTTTTTCACAGAGGACTAAAAAGGATATAATAAGATTAATAAGACAATAGAATATTCTTTTAATCGGATGGATGACGTAGATAATTTATTAACAAAACTTTTGCAAGAAATAAATAGCATAAACGAAAGACTTAGAGCAATAGAGAAAGAACAAAGGCTGATAAGAGAAGATATTCTATCAGGTGAACCAGATACTCGTATGAAAAAAAGAATACTAGAAAATCCTAAAAAATATGAAGAAATCAAAAAAGAAATTGATAATAGAATCGATATTAAAATTTAGAATCAAATTCCCCGTCATCAATTAATTTTTGTATTTCTTGTGGTTTTTTCCCTTCAACAGTTACACCAAGGGATACACAAGTTCCGATGATCTCCTTAGTTTTATGTTTTAATTCTTTTCCAAGAAGATTATCATATTTCATTTTTGCAACTTTAATTGCTTGATCAACAGTTAAATCGCCAATTTTATGTGAAGATGGAGCACCAGATCCTTTTTCTGCACCCAATTCTTTTAAAATAAGTGATGCAGCTGGTGGTGTTCCAACATTTACTTCAAATTTCTTAGTTTTCGGGTCAACAATAACTTTAACAGGTACTTTCATACCATTAAATTCTTTTGTTTTATCGTTTATAGTATTAATGATTTCCATTATGTTTACACCTAAAGGACCAAGTGCTGGACCTAAAGGCGGACCTGCAGTTGCTTTTCCTCCTTCAACTAGTGCTTCAATTGTTTCAGTCATGTTTTATTTCTCCTTTTCTTCTTTTTTATCTTCATCTTTTCTTTTAATTACTCTAACTTGTTCTCCACGAACAGTAATTGGTATAGGAACAACTGATTCAAAAAGTTCTACAGTAATTTCTTCTTTTGTATCATCAATATGAGTGACTTTAGCAGTTTCTCCTCTAAATGGACCTGATACCATTTCTACGACATCTCCTTCAGCAATTTTTGCTACAGCCGAAGCAGGTATCAAAAAGTGTTCGATTTGATCAAGTGGAATATCTCCATCTAACATATTTCTAGCATATGAGATAGTTTTAATCATTTCTTTGATGAGTTCTCGATCATATCCTTCAATAAATAGATAACCACGAAGTTCAGGTGTGACAAGAATTGAAGGGATTCTCACCTTATTCTTATCTGCTCTGCTATTTAACAGCTGAGCTGCGTTCTGTTCTTTTCCAACCTGTGTTTTAATTGAGAGAATTTTTGGTTTCTCTTGAGTTTCTTCTTCAAAATCTGCGCTTTCCATGTTATTACATCCAAAATTAGTTAAATTAATCCAAGAGCCTCAGCAATCCAAGGAGCTGCTTGTTTAGCAAGTAAAAATATAAGAAAACCTAATCCACCGATTAGAAGTATTCCTACACCTGTGATTTTTGAGGTTTTTGAGTATTCTTCATTAGTTGGTTTTCTAGCCATTTTTAGTACTCTACCGTATTTTCCTTTTCCGATCCTGTCTCTACGGGATTCTATTCTGTTTTGTAAATCCCATGCTTTATCTACGAATCCATTTTCAGTACCGCTATTTTTTTTATCTTTAGGTTTTTTCACTATTAAACACCTCAAAATACAAAATGGTCAAATAAATAGGTATATATAAAGAATTTGGCATTTTTGTGTAAAAAAAGGAAAAAAAGATTAAGATTTAGGCAACAAAATCTATTCCATATTCCTTATTTTCAAAGGATTTTTGATTTGGGCCTAAAATTTGTTTTGATTTTACACCTGTAATAACAAGCATAGCTCGGAGGTTTCTCTTAAGTGCGGGATCAACTGTTGTACCCCAGATAATCCTTGCATTTGGATCAACACGTGAATAAATCTCTTCGACTACTCTCTCTGCTTCAGAAATTGTCATATCTTCACCGCCAGTAACATTTACAAGTGCTCCAGTTGCTTCACTAATATCAACTTCTAAAAGTGGTGAATTTAATGCTTCAACTACAGCATTTACTGCTTTGTTATCTCCTTCTGCTTCACCAAGACCTATCATTGCAACACCACCGCGTTTCATAACGGTTTTAAGATCTGCAAAATCCAAATTAACTAAGCCAGGCATTGTAATCATCTCAGTAATACCCTTAATTGAGCGCATAAGAACTTCATCAGCTACCTTAAAAGCAGCATTTAAAGATAGATTTGGCACAATATCAAGTAATTTATCATTTGGTATAACAATAACTGTATCACATACTTCTCTAAGTCTTTTAAGCCCAGCTTCAGCATTCTCCATACGAATCATCCCTTCTACACTGAAAGGAAGAGTGACAACACCTATAGTTAATGCACCTGATTCTTTTGCAAGTTGAGCTACAACAGGTGCTGAACCAGTTCCAGTTCCTCCACCTAGCCCACAAGTTACAAAAACCATATCAGAACGACCTAGAGATTTACGTATATCTTGTTCGCTTTCTTTTGCTGCTTCTTCACCTACTTGAGGAAGAGAACCTGCTCCAAGACCTTTTGTTAGATGTCTTCCTACAAGAATCTTATTAGGAGATTCAGCTAGCAAAAGATGCTGAGCATCAGTATTGATCGCTATTAATTGAGCACCAGAAATTGCACTTTCAACACAACGGCTGATAGTATTTGTTCCAGCACCCCCGCAACCCACTACTTTAATGTTAGTCGTAAGTTGAGAAAGAACACTTTCTAAGTCCTCGTCATTCATCCCCATATTCAAACTTTGACGAGTAAGTGAATCTTTCAAGACATCCTCTTTTTTTGAATTAGATTTAGAGTTATTTTTTTTCTTTGATTTTTTATTTTTTTTAGATTTCTTAGATTTTTTCTTTTTCTCATTTGCAATTACATCTTCAACAATCTTTTTCATCTAAATCACCATACCCTCACAACAAATAATCCCCACTTTATTGCGATAATTTTATTTTTTTCAATATAGTAAAGTAAATTCACTTATTAAATATTTGCTAAAAAAAATTTATAATCTCTAGTGAAAAATCCATATTTTTCACTGAATGAGTCAAGTAACCCATAGAAATCCTATCAGGGTATGAAGCATATTTAATAATATTATCTGGATTAATCCCACCGGATACTTCAATTTTTGTTTTTGGATTTATTCTTCTAATTTTTTCTGCAGCTTTTTTCCCTTTTTCAGGAGAGAAATTATCAAGCATAATATAATCTACATCATTTTTAGCTGCTTCAATTGCATCTTTTTCATTTTCTACTTCTATTTCAATTATTTTATTCTTTGTTTTTTCTTTAATTATTTTTATAGTTTTAGAAATTGTTGTTTTCTTTTTTAAATGATTGTCTTTTATTAGAACTGCATCAAATAGGCCAAACCTGTGTGGATCACCCCTGCCTAATTCAACTGCTTTTTTTTCATATTTTCTAAAACCCGGTGTTGTTTTTCTAGTAGCAGCAATATTGACATTTGGATTAATTTTCCTGCATTTATCTGTTAATTTTTTTGTTTCTGTAGCAATCCCGCTCATTTTGCATATAAAATTTAAGGCTAGTCTTTCACCTATAAGTATTGATTTAATTGGCCCCTTGATAACTGCAACGATTTGTTTTTTTTCTACAAAATCTCCATCTTTAACTTTTTGTTTTAGATTTGCACCTGTTTTTTTAAAAACTTTTTCTGCTTCTAAAAGACCCGCTACTATTCCATTTTCTTTTGCATATATCTCTGCTTCTCCTTCTTCATCTGAAAAAAGTGATTCAGTAGTGATATCACCTTCTTTGTTTAAATCCTCATCTAGGAATCGTTCAATATCATCCATGTTAATACTTTTTATATGTATTCTTGTTTTAAGGTTTTGGTAATTAATTATGAAACTTGGAATGATTGGTTGCGGTGCGATTGGATCTGATGTTGCAAAAGCTGCAGATAAAATGGATGAAATAAAAAAGATATATCTTTATGATATCGACAGAAAAGCAGCTGAAAAATTACAAAGTAAGGTTAAAAAAGCAGAGATTAAATCTGTTGAAGATTTTTTAGATGAGGTAGATGTGGTATTTGAGGCCGCCTCTCAGAAAGCAGTAAACGAGTACGCTGAAACGGTTCTAAACTCTAAAAAAGATATTATTATTATGAGTATTGGTAGCTTATTTGATGACAAGTTTAAGAATAAGCTTGAGAAACTTGCAAAAGAAAACAATTGTAAAATTTATCTTCCATCAGGTGCTGTGTGTGGAATTGATGGTGTTTTATCTGCAAGTATCGAGGAAATTGATGAAGTAACTCTTGTTACAACTAAACCTCCAAAGGCGCTTTCCAAAGAATTTGATAAAAGAACTGTTGTCTTTGAAGGAAATGCTAGAGACGCTGTTAAAAAGTTTCCAAAAAATATCAACGTTGCTGCTAATCTATCAATTGCAGGTATTGGTTTTGATAAAACTAAAGTTGAAATCGTCGTTGATCCAGTTGCAACTAGAAACAGCCATAAGATTCTAGCTCATGGTAAATTTGGAAGGCTTAGAGCAGTTGTTGAAAACATGCCTAATCCAAATAATCCTGGTTCCAGCTACATGGCATCACTTTCTGCTATTGCTACCCTTAAAAGACTGATTAACCCTATTCAGATAGGTGCATAGTAAAAAATACACCTTAAAGCTAAATATTTCTTTTTGTTTCACCAAATAGATTAATTCATGAAATTTGAAATCAAAAAAAGAGATGCGTCAGGTAGAATATGTAAATTTCATACCAAACATGGAACAGTAACAACTCCGAATTTAATGCCGGTGATAAATCCAAATAAAATGATTATTTCTCCAAAAGATATGAAAAAACTTTTTGGAACTGAGATTGTTATTACAAATTCTTATATTATTAGAAAAAGTGAAAATCTAAGGAATAAAGCACTGAAGGATGGTGTTCATAAATTGATTGATTTTGATGGCCCTATTATGACTGACTCCGGTACTTTTCAATCCTATGTTTATGGTGACGTGGAAGTTGACCCTATTGAAATTGTAGAATTCCAAAGAGATATCGGCAGTGATATTGGAACTATTCTTGATATATTTGGAACACCAGACAACACTAAAAAACAAGCAGAAGAAGGAATGAAAGAAACAATTAAAAGAGCAAAGAAAAGCGTGAAAGTAAAAAAAGATATGAATCTTGCATGTACAGTACAAGGATCTGTCTATCCGGATCTGAGAAATAAATGTGCAAAAGAGTTATCAAAAATCGACGCTGATTTTTATCCTCTTGGCGGTGTTGTTCCCTTAATGGAGAATCAGAGATATAGTGATTTAGTAAGGAGTATCATTTCTTCAAAAAAAGGACTGGATCCTAGTAAACCTGTACACTTGTTTGGTGCGGGCCATCCTATGATCTTTCCACTAGCTGTTGCACTTGGTTGTGATTTCTTTGATTCATCAGCTTATATTAAATATGCTAAAGATGAAAGAATGATCTTTCCATGGGGTACTGAAAAGCTTGAAGATATAAAAGAAATATCTTGCCATTGTCCAATTTGTTCAAAATATAAGATGAATGAATTTAAAAAGTTGAAAAAAAATGATAGAATAAAGGAGATCGCAAAACACAATTTATACATTAGTTTTTCAGAAATAAAAAGAATTAGAAATGAAATAGAAAAAGGATCGCTTTGGGATTTAGTTGAGCGAAGGGCAAATTCAAATCCTTATCTTTTGGATGCTATGAAGATTCTTAGAACTAAGGAAAGCAAAGAATGGCTTGAGAAAAATGAGGTGATTAGTAAAAAAAGTGCTGTATTTTATACTGGCTCTAACACTATTCATAGGCCGCTCATATATAGAGTTCATAAGCGATTGCTTGAAAATTATGAAGGAAAAAATAAGGGAGTATTAGTTTTTTCTGAAACTGAAAAACCTTATTCTACATCTTACAGAAATCAAGTAAAAGATATACTTTCTAAAAATCCTGATACAATGTTACTTGTTGACTCTGCACTTGGACCTGTTCCATTTGAACTTGATGAGATGTATCCTTTTGCTCAATCTATTTTTCCTAGATATACTGATCTTTCAACTGAAGAAATTGTTACAAATATCTTTGATGAGTTTACAAATGACGAAAATCTAATTTGTTGGAAGGGAAAAAAGACTCTAGATAGTATAAAAAACTCTTCTGAAAAAAATTACAATTTTGATCTAAAAAGGATTAGCCAAGTATGTAATATGCAGTTTGGAAAGGGATCTGGAGATGCTCTTTTAGATGGAAAAGTTAAGATTGTTAAATCAAAAAAGACAAAGAAAATCCGTAATGTATATTGTGATAACAAACATATCTTATCTATGCGTGCAGAAGACGGCATGTTTACATTGAAAATCGAAGGAGGAAAAATTCTTCATAACTCTTTTAAGAAACCATTTTTAAGAGTCGTAGTTGAAGATGATGCCGTACCTTTTATAAAAGAGGGAAAAAGTGTTTTTAGTAAGTTTGTAAAAGATTGTAGTTCTAATCTTAGACCATTGGATGAATGTTTAGTTGTTGATTCCAGTGATAATCTTATTGCAGTTGGAAGATGCCTTTTAAATAAAAAAGAAATGCTTTTTTTTAGCTATGGAATGGCTGTTAAAACAAGAGAAACTATTTAGGATTTTAAAAATATAGTTTATTCGTTAAATAACGACATTAAAATAGACAATTTTAATAACAATTACTATATTTTCAAAATTCCTAATCCGGAGGAGGTATTAGATTTATGACTGAAAAAACATCAAAAATATCAGGTTTCTATAAATTACCTGTCAAAAAAAGAGTTGAAATTATAAAAAAATTTGCTAACTTATCAGAGAAAGAATCAAAATTATTCTCATCATGTCTTAATATCGATATTGCAGATAGGATGATTGAAAATGTTCTTGGAACTTTTGAATTTCCAATAGGCGTGGCAGTTAATTTTAAAATCAATGGTGAAGACAAGATTATTCCAATGGCTGTAGAAGAGTCAAGTGTTGTTGCAGCAGCAAGTAACGCAGCAAAAGTAGCAAGAATAAAAGGAGGCTTTACTGCAGAATGCTCAGATCCTATTATGATTGGTCAACTGCAACTTTTAGATGTTGAAGATATAGCAACTGCTGTTGAAGAAATCCTTAATCATAAAAAACAGTTACTCGAACTAGCTAACACACAAGATAAAACACTTGTTGATCTAGGCGGAGGAGCTAAAGATTTAGAAGTAAGAATTCTAAACAGCCCACTTGGTAAAATGATTGTAACCCACATTCATGTAGATGTAAGAGATGCAATGGGTGCTAATGCAGTAAACACCATGTGTGAGGCACTTGCACCAATGCTTGAGGAACTTACAGATGGAAGAATTAGATTAAAGATTCTTTCGAATCTAGCTGATAAAAGACTTGCAAGAGCTAAAGCAGTTTTTGATAAAGAAAAAATTGGTGGAGAAAAAGTAGTAGATGCTTTTCTTGAATCATATACTCTTGCAAAAATTGACCCATATAGAGCGGCTACCCACAATAAAGGAATTATGAATGGAATAGATGCCCTAATTATTGCTACTGGAAACGATTTCCGCGCAATTGAATCAGGCGCACATGCTTATGCAGCAAGAAACGGCCAATACACTTCTCTTACAAAGTATCATAAAGACAAAGATGGAAATCTAGTAGGTGAAATCGAGTTACCTGTAGCTGTTGGAATTGTTGGTGGTGCAAGTAATATTCATCCAAAGGCAAAGGTATGTAAAAAAATACTAGGCATACAAACAGCATCAGATTTAGGTGAAGTTGTCGCAAGCCTTGGTCTTGCACAAAACTTTGCAGCAGTTTATGCTCTTTCAACCGTTGGAATACAAAAAGGACATATGAAGCTTCATGCTAAAAATATAGCTGTTATGGCTGGAGCTGAAGGTAAAAAAATAGACAAAATCGCAGAACAGATGATAAAAGAAGAAAAAATAAAAATAGATAGAGCAAAAGAAATACTTAAAGAGATTAAATGATTATTTCTGCAATATCCCCCGGTTCACGCTCACAGTAATAACATTTTATTCTAAGTGGATCTTTGTTAATTACTTTAAACCTACTTTCCACTGGTTCGTTTGCATTAGAGATACAAGTTGGATTTAAGCAGCGAACAATGCCTTTTATTTCTTCAGGTAAATTTACTCTGTGTTTTTCAGCAACTTTGTAGTCTCTAATAATATTAATCGATGCCTTCGGTGCAACAAGAGCTATTTTATCTACTTCATGTGGATCTAGTTCTCTATTCTCTACTTTTACAATATCTTTTCTATCCATTTTACTTCTAACGTTTATTGCTACACTTACAACAGATTTAGTTGTTTCAGGGATACCAAGAATTCTTAGAACTTTCACAGCATTTCCTGAACTTATATGATCAATCACAGTCCCATTCTTAATAAGCGGAATTTTTAGTTCTTTTTTACTCATAATAAACCTCCTTTGACAAGTGAAAGAAGAGCCATTCTAACAGGAACTCCATTAAATGCTTGTTTGAAATAAACTGCATGATCTGTGCTATCTACTTCTGGGGATATCTCTGTAACTCTAGGAAGAGGATGCATAACGATTAAATCATCGTTTGCCTTTTCTAATATTTCTAAATCAATTTTATATGATCCTACAACCCGGTTATATTCAATCGGATCAGGAAAACGCTCTTTTTGAATTCTTGTAGCATATAAAACATCAGCTTTCTTGATTGCTTTTTCAAGATTAGATGTTTGAGTTGGTTCAACACCAAGATCCTTACATTCATCAATAACTTCTATTGGCATTTTCAAAGATTTTGGAGAAACAAATGTTAGTTCAACGCCATATTTGGATAAAGCATAAGCAAGTGAATGCACAGTTCTACCATATTTTAAGTCCCCAACTAAAACTACATTATTCTTTTCAATGCTCTTTTTTTCTGTAAGAATGGTAAATAAATCTAAAAGACACTGTGTAGGATGCCTTCCAGCTCCATCTCCTGCATTTAAAACAGGTGATTCAGCAAATTCAGCAGCAAGTCTTGCCGCTCCTTCATGAGGATGCCTTACTACAAGTACGTCACTATATGAATCAGCCATTCTAATCGTATCAGCAAGGCTTTCACCTTTTTTCTGAGATGTACCACTTGGATCTGAAAAACCTATGACTCTTCCACCTAGTCTATTCATTGCACTTTCAAAACTAAGCCTCGTTCTAGTACTTGGTTCAAAAAAAAGCGAGGATAAGACCTTACCATCTAAAATATTCTTATATTTCTCCCCCTTAGCATATGGCAACATTTTTTTTGCATATTTTAAAATATGGTTTATTTCTTTTTTTGAAAAATCCTTGATAGAAATTATATCTTTTCCCGCAAATTTCATCCTAATCAAAAAAAAAGAGATGCGGAACTCGCTTAATAAATTTTTTAATAAATCAAAGGAAATGAAAATGGCAGAATGTTTTTATATAACAGGTTATTAAGAATTATGACAAGGACTGTATAAAAAGATATATATAATATAAAAATAAACATTATATAGATAAAAATATTAGGTGTAGGATAATGCCTGAAGAAAAAAAATCAAAAAAAGGAATTATTGATAAACTTCACGAAATAATCGATAATGGTTCTGATTCTCTTAAGAATGTAAGATCTGAAGATAAAGAAAGTATGAAAGACTTACATGAAAGATTGAAAAAGAAAAAAGCAACATACAAAGAAACATCTTATACTATTGCAGAAAAAGAAAAAACTCTTGAACCAAAGGTTACAGTTTATCCAAGAGGAAGACAAAAAGTTGAAATCTCAAATATTAAAACAAAAGTGGAAGTATCAAAAACTGAGATTACACTCGAAGATGAAGATATTTTTGAAGTTGAAAAAGTCAAACATAGCGAACCTAAATTTTTAGAGGTAAAACCTAAAAAAGAGGAAAGAATAGAAACAGAAACCAAACCAAGCCAGGAATTAACTGAATGGGAACCAGCAGGAACAGAAATAGAAGAAGTAAAAACCAAAGTTAAAGAAGAACTTCCAAAGTGGGAATCCGTAGAAAAAAAACAAGAATTTTTAGAAAAAAAATCGTGTATAATTTGTGGAAAAAAAATAGATGAAGATGCAACTTTCTGTGAATTTTGTGGTGAAAAACAAATAGAAGTTAAAAAAGAAACTACAACTGAATACAAACAGGTACAAACAGAATCAGAAAAAGAAATGCAAGAATGGGAAGAAACAGAAATTGTAGATGTTAAAACAAAAGATGAAAAATCAAAAGAAAAAATCGAACCAGAAAAAGAAGTTGATAAAGAGAAATTGCCCATAAAAGAAGGCCAGTGCTCTTTGTGCGGACAGAAAATAAGAGAAGGTGAAAAATTTTGTTCAAATTGTGGCAATAAAGTTCAACAAGTTAAACCTGATTTAATTGAAACTGAGGAAGAACTCGAAACAATTGAAGTTGAGCCAATTGAGGAAAAACAAAAGGGAAAAATTATAAAAATCGACGAAAAAGAAGAAGGAATACCTACAGAGGAAAAAATCGAAGTTTTCAAAGATTTTGAGAGCATAGATAACAACACTGCAATAATTTTATATGAACAAGGATACACTTCACCTGATTTATTAAAAGATGTTACATATAATGATCTTAAAAAAATCAAAGGCATAAAGAGAAGAACTGCAAAAAAAATAATTAAAGAATTAGATGAAAAACTTCAAGAAGAAGTAGATATAAAACCTATAGACTTAGGAGAAACAGCAAAAGGCAAAGTAAAAGAAGAAGACATTAAAAAAGAAGAGACAAAACTAGAAGACGAAGACGAAGAAGAATGGATTCAAATAAAAGAAACAGAAGAAATCAAAACAATTGAAAAAGAAACCACCGAAAAAACAGAAGATGAAGAAAAAATATCAACAGAAGAAAAAATCGAAGTATTCAAAGATTATAAAACTATAGATGATAAAACAGCCAAAATTCTTTTTGATAAGGGATACACAAGTTCTGAAGAACTAAAAAATGCAGAATATAGCGACATTGTAAATATAACCGGGATTAGTAGAAAAAATGCTAAAAAAATTTTCAAAGAAATTGAAGATGAAACAGAATGGGAAACAATAGATGAACTTGCTGAACCAGAACCTTCAAAAGAAAAACAAGAGGAACAAAAGACGGTAAGTCTCCATGATGGAAAAATTAGTGAAAATAAAAAGATAGATACATTTAGACAGATTAATAGCATAGACAAAAAAACTGCAATCTTACTTTATGATAATGGTTACAAAAATATTGACTCAGTTAGAACTACATCAACATGGAAATTATCAAAAATAGAAGGAATAAATAGAAAAAAAGCAAAAAAAATCAAAAAAGAAATAAAAGAACTTTACAAAAAAAATACTGAGGATAATCTAATAGGTGAAGATGAATTTTCAAGTTACCTATTAGAAGACGAAATAGATGAAGCAAAAAAAATTGATGAAAAAATTAAAAATCATGTTTTAGAAGAAGAAATTCCAGAAGAAGAGTTCTTTATTGAAGAAGAAAAAGAAGATACAAAAGAAACAGAGAAAAATATTAAAAAAGAAAATGTTTTTGAAGAAATTGACTCAATAGATGAAAAAATTGAAAAACTTCTACTCAAAAACGGTATCGATTCTATTGATAAATTAAAAAATATGACTATTAAAGATTTTACTAGCATTAGTGGAATAAGGAGAAAAATTGCTAAAAAAATAAGAAAGGAAATTGAAGAAATACCGGAAACTGAAGATGAAGAAACAGTCGAAGAATGGGAATCTTTTGAAAAAGAAACAGAAGAAAAGCCAGAAAAATCTGGATACACCTATAAAGGTTACAACTTATTTGAAAGAGAAATTACTACAAAAAATGGAACAAAAAGAAGAATTAAATTTTTTAGTAAAAAGAAACCAGAAAATGCTAAACCAATAAATCTTCCAAAAGGATATATTGTTAAAGAAAATAAAAAAACTAAAGTTCCATATTTAAAAAAGAAAAAATAATTTTTTTTACAAAAGGCTTTTTATATCTCTACTCTCTTTTTTAAAAACAATGAAATGGAATGGCCCATTAAACAAAATTGACGAATATAGATATGAGATACCTAAAAGTTACAAAGGAAAAAAAGGTAACTTAAATATGAGAACATCAGCAGTAATTTTTGCTGATGAAAAAATGATACCTTCAGTAAAATCTGATGATGCACCTGAACAAACGGCAAATATTACAACTCTTCCAGGAATTGTTGGAAAAGCTTTTGCTATGCCTGATATACATTGGGGATATGGTTTTCCAATTGGCGGAGTTGCTGCAGTAGAACCAGAAACAGGTGCTGTTTCTCCTGGTGGAATTGGTTTTGATATCAATTGCGGCATCAGACTTGTTAAAACAAATATTTTCTTTGATGATCTTAAAAAAGATACAGTTAAAAATCTTGTAGACAAAATGTTTAAAAATGTACCCTCTGGTCTTGGTTCTAAATCAAGGACAAAGTTCAACAAAAATGAACTCGAAGATATTTTAGAAAAAGGTGCAAAAGCAGCTGTTGAAAAAGGATATGGTTGGGACAGAGATCCAGATTTTTTAGAGGAAAACGGCTGTCTTGATTTTGCTGATACCTCTAAAGTATCTGATAGAGCTATTAAAAGAGGGCTTTCTCAAGTGGGTTCACTTGGTGCAGGTAACCATTTTTTAGAAATTCAAAAAGTAGCCGAGATTTTCGATAAAGATAAAGCCAAAAGCTTTGGTATAAAAAAACCAGATCAGTTAATGGTTATGATCCATACTGGTTCAAGAGGTTTTGGACATCAAGTATGCAGTGATCACTTACGTGTCTTGGAACAGGCCGTTAAAAAATACAATATTGATTTACCTGATAGACAGCTTGCTTGTGCTCCTATAAATTCCAAGGAAGCACAGAATTATCTTAAAGCAATGGCTTGTGCTGCTAATTTTGCTTGGGCTAATCGTCAGCTTATTGTCCATTGGGTTCGTGAGTCTTTTGAAAATGTTTTTAATGATTCATCTGAGAATATGGAGATGGATATTGTTTATGATGTTTGCCATAACATAGGTAAATTTGAAGAACACAAAGTAAATGGAAATAAAAAAGAAGTATTTATCCATAGAAAGGGTGCGACTAGATCTTTTGGCCCAGATAGAAAAGAAGTACCTTTGAAATATCGTGATATAGGCCAACCTGTTTTGATACCTGGTGATATGGGAACCGAAAGCTATCTGCTCTCTGGTACAAAAAAAGCTGAAGAGCTTTCTTTTGGCTCGACTTGTCATGGAGCTGGGAGGGTGATGTCAAGAAAGAAGGCTACCAGAAAGTGGCGTGGTGAAAATATTGTTTCAGAACTAAAAGAGAGAGGTATATATGTTCATCCTGCTAGTTTCAAAGTTGCTGCTGAAGAAGCACCGGGTGCATATAAAAACATTAGACAAGTAGTAGACACTGCTCATAATGCAGGTATTTCTAAAAAAGTAGCTAGATTAGTGCCTCTTGGAGTAGTTAAGGGTTAATTTCATTAAACTCAGAGTAATTAATTTTAAATGTAAGAAAACATATTAAGGTTAAAATGGATGGTGATGCATATGGAAGATGTTGAGATTTGTATTTTCGAAGAGATTGATTTAACTGATGCGATAGTTATTGCTGGTTTTCCTTCTATTGGACTTGTTAGCACTATTGCTGCTAATTATTTGATAGATGCCTTGAACTTAAAACAAATTGGTTGTATTACTTCGCCTCATTTTCCAGCTTTATCAGTTGTTCATACTGGTGAACCTTTGTCTCCTGTAAGAATTTATTCAGGTGACCACCCTGGTGCTGGGAAAATCGTTGTTTTTGTTTCTGAATTTAAACCAAAACCACATCTTATAAATTCTATTTCAAATGTTATTATGAAATGGGTGAATGAAAAAAATTGTAAACTTTTGATTTCACCTGAAGGTATGGTTGTTGAAGGAAAAAAGAACAATAATGAAGATAATAGTGTAAAAGCGTATGCTATAGCATCAACTCAGGATGCTCGTAACAATTTAGTTTCAAAAGAAATCGCTCAGTTTAAAAATGGAATTATCGCCGGTGTTTCTGGTGTTTTATTAAATCTTGGTAAGCAATCAAAATTTGATGTTGTATCGATTCTTGCTGAGGCTCACCCTAATTATCCTGATGCTCGTGCGGCTGCTGCTTCAATAAATCTTATGGCAAATATCATAAATGTTGAGATAAATGTTACACCACTCTTTGAGGAATCAGAGCGTATAGAAAAACAACTTCAGAAATTCCATAAACAAGCTAAACCAATGGTTTCAGCTACACAAGCACCTCAACCAAATATGTATGGATAATTTTTTCCATACTTTTTATCTATTTTTTATAAAAGGGTTTTATAGTTTGTTTTTATTTCTTTATCTGTAGAAATTTATGAAAGATATTCCTAAGAGTCATCCACGTTATAGCTCTCTTAAAACTAGAGAAAAAATGAAAGACGCGTTAAAAAAAGGGTTTATCCATGAAACAGGGTTAATTGCTCATGGTAGAGGAGAGGCTTTTGATTATTTAATTGGTGAAAAAACAATCTCTATTGTTGATGATTCTGAAAAAGTTGCTGCTGCAGCTTTAATTATTGCTAAAAAACCTGTGATTTCAGTTAATGGCAATGTCGTTGCTCTTTCATCTAAAGATTGTGTTGATTTGGCAGATCTGTTAGAAGCTAAAATCGAGGTTAACCTTTTTCACAGATCAAATAAAAGAATGAAACTTCTTAGAGATGAACTTATCAATAATGGTGCAAAAAAGGTTTATGGTTTTAAGGGCGATGCTAAAATTCCCGGACTTGAACACAATAGAGGTAAATGTGATAAAGACAGTATTTTTTCTTCAGATACAATATTAGTCCCTCTTGAAGATGGAGACCGCGCTCAGGCTCTAAAGAATATGGGTAAAAAAGTTATTACTATTGATTTAAATCCTCTTTCTAGAACTAGTAAAACCGCGGATATTACTATTGTTGATAATATTACTAGGGCGGTTCCTAATATAGTTAGATGGGTAAAGTTACTTCGAAATGAAGATAAAGATAAACTTCAAAGAATTGTCAAAGATTGGGATAATAAAAAAATGCTGAAAGAAGTATATGTTTTTCTTTCAAAAAGACTAAATTCAATTGTTTAATACAGGTTGATATTATGAAAAGCTATAGAACTCATTATTCAGTTGATGTTAAAGAAGAAGATTTCAATAAAAAGATCAGTGTTGCCGGCTGGGTTGAAGATATTAGAAACCTTGGAAATATTGCGTTTATCATTATTCGCGACAAAAAAGGAACTCTTCAGGTAACAGGTCTAAAAAAAGAGCATCCTGAGATCTTTAAAAAACTTGTGGAAACTCCCCGTGAATCAGTAATATCTGTTACTGGTCTTTGTCAGAAAAGCGATAAAGCACGTAATGGTTATGAAGTTCTGCCTGAAAGTTTTGAAATTTTAGGAGAAGCTGAAACTCCTCTTCCACTTGGTGTTGTTGATAAAATCGACTCAGAGATGGAAACACGTCTTGATAATCGTTTTATTGATCTTAGAAAACCTGAGATTCAATCAATTTTTAGAATTAGAAATGAAGTAATTAAAGCAGTTCATGAGTACATGCAAAATAATACTTTTATTGAGGTGCATACTTCTAATATCAATGCTAGTAGCTCAGAAGGAGGAACTGAAGTTTTTAAATTCAAATATTTTGAAAAAGAAGCTTTTCTTGCTCAGTCCCCGCAGCTTTATAAACAGACTATGATGGCTACTGGTTTTGATCGCATCTATGAGATTGCATGGTATTTTAGAGCTGAAGAACATAATACTAGAAGGCATTTGAATGAAAGTACCGCAGTTGATGTTGAAATGGCTTTTATTGATAGTGAAGAAAATGTTATGAAGATCCTTGAGGGTCTTGTTTTTAATATGTGGAAAAAAGCTAGTATATGTACTGATGAGCTTAAGGTTCTTGGTAAAGACATAAAAGTTCCAAAGCTTCCTTTTAAACGTATCTCTTATGATGATGCAATTAAAAAACTAAATGATACCAAATGTGATATAAAATGGGGTGAGGATCTGGGAACTGAAGAAGAAAAACTTCTAGGCGAAATTATGAAAAAAGAAGGACATGATTTCTATTTTATTACAAAGTATCCTCTTGAAGCTAAACCCTTTTATACAATGCCTGAAGGCGATAAACTATCTCGTAGTTTTGATCTTGAATGTAAAGGCGTTGAGCTTGCATCTGGAAGTCAGCGTGTCCATAACGTAGATTTACTTAGGAAAAGAATCAAAGCCTGCAATCTAAATGTTGAGGATTTTGAGCCATATCTTAAAGCATTTAGATATGGTATGCCCCCTCATGGCGGTTTTGGTTTTGGAATAGAACGTTTTATGATGGAGCTTTTAGATATACAAAATATTAGGGAATGTATCTTGTTTCCAAGGGATAGAACTCGATTAAGCCCTTAAAAAATTCATTTTTTCCTTTTTTTATTAGAAATCGATTGATACATGATAAATTATTAATACCTAGTATACTTATTATTTATCTGTTTTGAGGGAGGCATATGAAAAAGAAAATATTAATTGCAGTTTTTTTTGCAACAATTATGCTATTTTTACCAACAACAAGTGCTGTTAAAACAGAGAGTAATAAAAATCCTGATGGTTTTGAGATTCCTTTAAATGAAGAAGATGAAAAAGAACTTCGTTTTTTGATCTCAAGTGAAAGTGAACCTGTCGAAAATGAACTAAATAGAATTCTATCAGAGGATGGATCTCTTAAATTTGAAGAACTTGAAGATCTCTATGAAGAATATATTGAAACCGGTGATGCATCTGTTATAGAGTCGGATTCGTGGGATTGGATTCTTGAACGTCTTGGCTGGGTATATATTACTTTAGAACAAGTTATTACAATCTATAATGATGCAATGGATCTTTATTATGAAATAACTCAGGGAGCAACTGTCTTTCAAAATTGGTATGAAAGTATTGTAGATTTAAGACAATCCTGGCAGAATTTTAAACAGGAACCTTTCAACTTTGATAATATTAGAAATCTTTTAAATGCTGCAATTGACCTTATATATGCTACAATTGATGTTATTGACTATCTTTCTTCCCAGGAACTTATGACTAAATTGGAAACATTAATTGATGACACTCAGGCATTTGTTACATTTTTACAAGAAAATCCATGGAATGAACCAATTATTATTTATGGGGCGGTTAGTGGAGTAAGTGAACCTGTTACAATATCAGTTAAAAGTGATGTTGAAACAGCAACAGATGATTATAATCTAAGTTACTCAACTGAAGATGCAGCTCTTTCCTGGTTTGTACATAAATGTGAAATAACTGCTTCATATAAAGATCAAACAATTTCAAAAAATAGATTTGCATTTTCAATGGGTAAAATCGAGTTTAACATTGATGAAGAGGATTTCAACAGTAAATCAAAAGAAAAAACAGTTTTGGAAAACTTAGTTTTTACAAAGATTAGTCAGTTTATCTTAAGCCTCTTTGGAAATTTTGGAATAAATATCATCTCTTAAATAAAAGATATTTTCAATATTCTAGATGAAATAAAAAATGCAAAAGGTGAGATCTGAACTTTATTTAAGTGGTAAAAATAAATTTCTATCTTAGAGGTTTTACAAAAATTTGTCTTATATTTTTTATTAAAAGAGCTAGAATAAACAAAAAAGCAAGACAAATAACAATAGTTGCACCCGGCGGTAAATCAAAATTGAGAGACAATAATGAACCAGAAAAAGTAACAAAACAACCAATAATTACTGCAAAAAACATCATATTTTTAAGATTATGAGTAAAAAGATTAGAAATTGCTGCAGGAATCGTAAGCATCGCAATAACAAGAACGACACCTACAACCTTTATCAAAACAACTGTAGTAAGAGCAATTAAAACCATTAAAATCAGAAATAAAACATCAACTTTTATACCAGAGATGCGAGCAAATTCTTCATCAAAAGTTAGAATATGTAAGTCTTTATACAAAAAAATTGTAACAAAAATTATTAAAAATAATAATCCAAACATAAGATAAATATCCTGCATCTTAATTAACAGAACATTTCCAAACAAAATGCTGACAGGATCCTGAACAAGTATTTCACTTCTATCAACCTCATTTAAAAATAAAACCCCGAGAGCCATGCCAACAACCCATAAAATACCAATTGTTGAATCCTCCCTTAAACGAGTTCTAATAAAAGGCAAACCCATAATAATTGCAGCTACAAGTGCAAAAATCAAAGCACCAACCAATGGTTCAATAAAGATTATACCCAAAGACTGGAGATAATAAGCAAATCCGATACCCCCAAAAGTAGTATGAGCAATACCTCCACTTACAAAAACAATACGTTTTACTACAACATATGTTCCAATAATTCCACAGGCAATACTTGCCAGAAATCCAGCTATAAACATCCTTTGAACAAAAGGATACTGAAATAGTTCAAATATATCAGCTAACAAACTATTTTACTCCTTTTTCTTATTTTTTTTATGATCATCAAATACTCTATGAGGTACTCCATGTGCAATCAGGTCAACAGGACAACTATATGTCTTTTCAAGCATTTCTTTACTTATCATTTTTTCATCATCATGAGTAAACATAAAATGATTAAGACATGCAACACGATTAACATAAGATGAAATTACACCGATATCATGAGTGACAAGAAGAATTGTAACATTTTTGTTTAATTCTTTTAAAAGATTATAAAAATTTATTTGTAAATCTTTATCGATACTTGCTGTTGGTTCATCCAGTAATAAAATCTTAGGATTTGATACAAGAGCACGAGCAATAAAAACCCTCTGTCTTTGCCCTCCAGAAAGTTCACTTATATGTCGTTTTTTATATTCTAACATTTTAACTTTTTTTAAGACCTCAATTGTTGCCTTTCTATCATCAGATGAATACAAAGGATGAAAACCTCTAATGCTCCTACGGCCCATTAAAACAACATCCCACACAGATATTGGATAGTGTTTGTCATACTCTGAATACTGTGGAACATAACCAATGTTTTTTCGTCCAATTTTAGGTGGTTTTCCATATATTTTTATATTTCCCTTTTTTGGATTTAATAAACCAAGTATTATTTTCAAAAGAGTTGATTTACCACCACCATTAGGCCCAATTATACCAAAGAAATCGCCATCGTAAATATTACAATTAATATTTTCAATTACAATGTCATTATCATATCCTGCAGCGATATTTTTTATCTCAATTGCAACTTTTTTCTTCATTTGAAAGATATGCTCCTTATTTTTTTATGAAAATAGTTTGCGGATATAATTAATTATTGTGTTTAACTATTTTCAAATCCAGTAACCACGTCTTCTGCAAGTTTTGTAATTGTTTCTTTATAATTTGACATTAAAGGATTTGCATAAACAACATTTCCGCCAATTTCATCGGCAATTGTTTCTGCACTTGATGTATCAAATTGTGGTGCTACAAATATAACTGTTATATTTTCTTCTTTGGCTTGAGAAATTATTGCATCAATCCCTGCTGGACCTGGTTGTTTTCCTTCATCTTCTATAGCAATCATTTTTAGATTATAGGTATCTCCAAAATAACCCCATGCTGGATGATATACCATAAATGATCTGCCTTCGTATGGTTTTAAAATTTTACTGACATTAGTATTTAGGTTATCAAGTTTAGAGATATATGCTTGATAGTTTTTGTTATATTCGTCTTGATTATCGGGGTCTATTTCAGCAAGGCCATTATAGACTACTTCAGCAATTTTTTTGAAATTTACAGGTGATGTCCATATGTGTGGATCAGTTCCTCCATGTTCTGCCTCTTCTTCATGATGAGTTTCTTTTCCATAATGTTCATCAAAAGAAATAACAGAGATTTCACCTGAGCAGTCAAATATTTGTAAATCTGAATTTTGCTCTAGGATGGTATCCATATGTACAACTTCAAATTCAACACCTGAACCAACCTT
The DNA here is from genome assembly GCA_964518165.1 of uncultured Thermoplasmatales archaeon. GTDB lineage: Archaea > Thermoplasmatota > E2 > DHVEG-1 > DHVEG-1 > CAYZTD01. The sequence goes on along the minus strand of CAZFFN010000086.1, from coordinate 37,556 downwards.
AAAATATGCCGTTGCTTTAGCAACCTTTTTCATTTGCTCAGGAGTTGGTTCAAAAGAATGTGGACTTTCACCAGGTGGAACCATGATAGTTACATCAACATATTCTCCACCAATAGACTCTATCATTTTGGCCTGTGGGACAATGGTTACTAAAACACCGATGCCATCTGAAGTTTGACTATCGATACAGCCGGATAATAAAACTGTTATCATTGCAATGCACAGTATAATTGAGTGAAAGATTTTTTTATTTATCATATAATTCTCCCCACGCAAAGTCATTGTTAATAACAGTTATATACTTTATTATTAACTTTTATGGTCAAGTATATAAACATGTTATTAATTATTGAAATCTATGGCGATAATCAGCATATCATTAAATGAAAATATACTAAAAGATATTGAAAAAATCCAAAATGAATATGGATATTCAGGTAGATCAGAAGTTATAAGAGCAGGGGTAAGACTTTTAATTTCAGAAAGTAAAGATACTGAAAAATTATTTGGAGAAATAAATTCTATTCTAATTATTATTCATAATCATGATTCAGAAAGTGAAGTTTCAGAAATTAAACATAATTTTAAAGATATTACAAAAACCCAAATACACAGCCATTTTGAAAAAGAAAAATGTCTTGAAATATTTGTCTTACAAGGCAAAGCAGAGAGAATAAAAGAGATGTACAGACTATTTAACACAAATAAAAAAATGGATATCAATAAGTTAATTGTTCCATAATTTTATTCTTTAATTAATAAAAAATGCAGGGGACAAAATTTAAAATTACTTTTATCTTTAAAATAATATGATATTCTTCTGTTGTAAGTTTTTAGCTAAAAATATCAATTCAGTTATTAAAAATGCAAAATTTAAGAAGTTTTCGCCTTTTTTACACTATCTTTAATAATATCCTTCAAATTTTTATCTTTTGTTTTTTTATAGTGTTCTTCTCTTATTTTATGAATCCATTTTAATGAATTATTTTTCAAGTTATTTATAATCGACAACTTCCAAAGGAGTAACAACATCAATTTGTATATATACATATACCATATTTACTATATTTATTATATCTTTATAATAACCATTTCCAAATAGGTATATATTTGATTGTTTTTTTATTGTGTCTGATAATTTCTTCATAATCTTCAGTAAGAATTATACCTTTTTTAATGTTAAAAGTATCCATAGCAGATAGTAAACCATCTATTTCTCGTTTTTTTGTTTTTTCTTTTTTAATATCCCAACAGACCTGAATTAAATTAGCCGGTTTTAATCCTTCTTTTATTACAAAATCAACTTCATGATTTTTTTTGTCTTTCCAGAAGAATACATCTTTTCCTCTTCTTAAAAGTTCCAAAAAAACAATATTTTCTGCAAGTCTACCTAAGTCTTTTGTAAATCTAAAAGAAACAGCGTTTCTAAGACCGGTATCAATACTATAACTTTTTTTATTTTGTTTAAATTGAACTTTGGTTTTATATGAAAAAACATTTAGTGTTAATATAATAAAAGATTCTTTGAGATATTCTAAATATTTTTCGACTGTTTCAACACTTACATCTACTGCATTAGCAATACTTCTATAAGAAAATTCTTTACCATTATTGCTTAACAAATGATAACTTATTTTTCTTGTAATATCATATGAAACGTTATATCTAGCAGAAATATCTCTTGAAAGAATATCATTATAAATATTTGTGAGAATAATTTTTCTTTGATATTCATCTTTACCAATTGTTTCAGGAAATCCGCCTCCTTTGATATAGGTGCTTAAATGATGTAGGATTTTATTTTTATTATATTCTAAAAAATCTTTTGAAAAATCATCCCAACCAAGAAATACCAAATATTCCTTAAATGAAAAAGGAAAAACTGTAAATGTTATATGCCTCCCAGTTAAAACTCTTCCAATATCTTTTGAAAGAAGAGATGCAGAGGAGCCTGAGACAAACACTTGTTTAAATTTATTTGTATCATAAAGTGTCCTTATCCATCTCTCCCACTCCTTTTTTTGTTGTATTTCATCTAAAAAAAGATAGTTAATCTCTGGATTTATTTTTTCAATAGCTTTAATAATTTCATCAAATGGAGCAGCATTTATCTCGGTATCATCAAAGTTTAAAAAAACTATATTTTTTGGACTTATTTTTTTTTCTTCTAAAATTTTTATAATTTGATATAGAATAGTTGTTTTACCTGATCTTCTAACTCCTATTACATCTTTTATCTGCTTTAATTCAAGAGTGTCTTTTATATTACTTGTTTTGTGTCTTTTAACACCTGAAAGTTTTTCTATTGATTCAGCATCTGCCCACCAAGGATTCCATTTTCTTATTGCTTCTTCAAGCATAAATATAAGTATTTTGTTTATATTTATAAGTGTTTCTATTGTAGTCGACAATAATATGTATTTTCTGTCAGTTAATGTAGACAATTTTAAAACATTTTCCTTTAAAATTAGGGTTTGATAGTTTTATAAAAATTTGAATTAATAAAAAATGCAGGGGACGAGATTTGAACTCGCGGACCTCTACAGGACAAGGCCCTCAACCTTGCGCCGTTGGCCAGGCTTGGCTACCCCTGCATGTGTCTTTTGAGGAGATGCAAAATAAACAATACTATATTTATCTTTTCTGGTTCAAATGTTTTTAAATCAAGCAATATTCCAAATTTCTCAGAAACCTCTTCTATTTTACCTGCCTTCTTTCTCAGAAAAATAAAGATAAAAACTGATAAAACGGGTATATTCATAGAAAAATATTTATAGTTATTATAACTATAGTAGTTATGGTAACTATGAATTATAAAACAATTAATGTTACATCTAAAACATATGAAAAACTTGTTCTTTATAAACATGGCAACATGAGTTTTGATGACCTCATCAATGAATTTATGAGTCAAATTGAAGAAAAGAAATTTTATAATCATGTTCTCAAGGAACATAAAAAAAGGATGCAAAAAATTAAAGCCGGAGATTATGTTGAGTCTGATGATATAGAAGATGCATTAAAAGATGCTTGAGGTAAATCGGGACTAAATAAAAAATCAAATTCTTATAAAATCATTCAAGGTAAAAATTTTTTAAAAGATGTTAAAAAAATTCTAAAGAGTGGAGATAAATCAGTATTGTCAAATATTCAGACAGTTATTGATGAATTAAAGATTGATCCTCATAAGAAACACCCAAAACTGGATATAAAACTTATATCTCCAAAAAAAGAATCAGTATATCGATTAAGATTAGGAAAATATAGATTAGTATATGAGATAGATGAAACAAATAAAACCATAATACTTACTATGTTTTTTATTCGAGGAAAAGGATATCAATAACAATAGATGATTTATACTGAAATATCACCTGTTTTTGATGTAAAACTTAGTAAAAATGAGAAAAATACTATTCTTTCTCAGAAAAATAAAGATAAAACCTTTAAAAGTGATTGTTCTAAGAGTATTTTTACTTCTTATAAATCTGTTTTCTTTCTCATTTTTTTACATTCGGATGTACTGTAAGACTAGATATCACTTATATCTATTCCACAGATATTACTTAGTTCTTTATGCAGATCAACTAAGCGTGTGGCAAACTCTTTGTTTCCTTTCTTTAGAGCCTTTTTAACTTCCTTTTCAACACTTTGTTTTCTACCACGTTGAATCAAGTTATCAGCATGACAGACTATTTTTTCCTCAAGAGTCACCGGAATATAGTTGTTAGGAGGTAGACCTAGTTTTTCTGCTTCCTCGCTAGTTATTCCTGCTCCAATATGTCTTTCAATTATTCTAATTACTTTTTCAGAAAGCCCAAATTTCTTAGCGATTCTTACACCTTCAAGCACATGATTTATACTATGTGTCTTTGATCTACCTATATCATGTAAAAGAGCTCCTGCATTTACTAGTTCTATATCTGCATCAGCCTTTTCTGCAATTCTTACTGCATAGTCTCTAACTGCTTTGCAGTGTTCTATTACAGCATTTGAGCATCCTGCTTTTTTTAAGTATTCTATGCATTCACTAGATGTAGGAATCCTATTCATGTACTTGGTCCTCAGATATTACTTTCTTTACTGAATTACTAGGTAATATTTTCATTTTTCCAAAAAATTCTTTGTTTACCCATTCTCCTTTTTTGATTCTGTCTAGAAAAATTGCTAATGCTGCTACTTCAGAATGTGGCTGGTTTCCAATTGATATATTGTAATGGGCTAGTTCATATATTTCAAAAGGTACTTTTTCTGCACCAACTATTACTAATATATCTTCATCAACATTTTTTTCAATAAATGTATCTAATTTTTCTCCATACATTGTGAGATGTACTACAATCCCTTTCCATTCTTTAATTATTTTTCTTGGATTAACACCTGTTTCTATTTTAAAACCTTTTCCAAAACGTTCACATGTTGAGCGTATTGTTTCTTCGATTTTTTTGTCTTTTTTATCTATATATATCTTATCTGCACCAAAAGCACGGGCTACGAGTGCTACATGTGTTGTTATTCTTTTGTCTCTAGGTATTCTATGACCTATTCTTAGAACCGCTGTCATTTAAACACAAATAAAAAAAAAATTATTTTTTTGATCTTGGTTTGAATCCATCACTGAATGTACCATCAGTATTTTGTACCATAACAGTTGCGTCTCTTTTTTTTGCTATTTCCCTAGCGTTTTTTATAGCGTTTTCCTTTTTACGATGATGGCTGTATATCTTTTTATGTCCTCTTACAGCCCAGTCACCTCGAACTTGTCCTGGTTGAGGTTTACTTACAACATAGATTACATTTGATGGTTTTCTAATATGTTTCTTTTTTGTTTTTTCTATAATAGTGTCTACTTTTTTATCTAGTTTATTTGATGGTTTTTTTGCAGTTTTTATATGTAGGTTATCTATGTTTTCTTCAATGGCATCTACATCTCGCCATATGTATTCATCTTTTGGAGTTACTTTTTTTTGTGATTTTTTATTTTTTGAAGTGGTTTCTAGTGTTTCATTGTATTCAGCAATTACTTCTGTTTCTACGGGCTCTTCAGCTACCTGTTTTTCTTCTACTTGCATTTCTTTGTTTTGTTCTTCTTTTTTTTCATTTTTGTTTTTCTTGAAAATGTCTAAAAGTGACATATAATTTGACGCCCCCATTAATAATAAATTATTTATTACAAAAATATAAACACCCTATTAGTTGATAAATTTTTTCTAAAAAAGATTGTTTTTTTAGGTATTTTTTCGAAAATGTTTTAACATATTCATCATATTTAGTTGAAATAGTTGTTTTCTTGGGCTTATGGTCTAGTGGTTATGACGTCGCCTTCACATGGCGAAGTTCGCCGGTTCAAATCCGGCTAAGCCCATTATTATTTCTAAATATAAATAATTTTTTAGGGAAATTTCTAAAAATAATTTAATCCAAATTAGGCGCCATTATGGCTTCTTTTTGGCGTCTTTGTCGGCATTATGACGTCTTAAAATATATGAGGTTCCTCTTCCAGTTGTTCCTATTTTCTTCACGATCTTTTTAGAGACAAGATCTGACAATTCCCGAGTGGCTGTTCTATCTGAAATGTTACAAACATTTTGATATTCTTTATTAGTAATTTTTCCTTTTTCTTTATAACAAATTGATTCTCAATTCTCTCTTGAGGATATAATACTCATTCTATCATGACACCAGGCTAATAGAGTGTTTCAGCGCTATAGTGGTCATTAAAGTTAATAATATAATTTTTTGATTATTTTGTAAAATTTGAAAGAATTTCTTTAATTATAAAAATCCTGTAGAAATTAGTAAAAGTATTCCTAAATTAAAAATTAATTTTTTTGGAATTAGAATTCATATTAAATTTTTAGGAGGATAGTATAACCCAATAATAAACCAAGTAGGATATTGTGAATACATACCCATAATCAAATAGAGATTACGTTTTTCTTTCATCCATTCGTAAAATCTATAATATAGTTTATCCCAAAGAATTATAGGGTCTTTGTATCTTTTTCCCCAACTTCTATAAGACTCAAAAAGCTCCCAATCTTCGCACTGCATTTCATGTATTTTATCCTGGCAACATTTACATTTGAATTTATATTTAAAAATATGTGGCATCTTGGTTACATTCGGAATTCTTCTTCCGTCTAATGTTTTAGTAAATGACCAACCTTCCTTTTCAAAAAGTTCTAATTTATCTGTTTTAATAAAATCTATTAAATCTGTTGGTTTGATAATTCCCATAGAAGTTTTATCTTCTTCATATAAATCTTTTAATTCTTGAATAGAATTTGATAAACTAGGTAAAATAACTTGATTTCTCTCTTTCCATTTAGGTTTTGGTTTGCTTAGATCTTTGTTTAGAAGTTTGATTGTATTTGATCTTACTTTATAACTTTCTTTCCTGCCTAACTTATCATTATCCTTTTTGCATTCGACTTCTAAAACATCAAATTTTGATATCTTATTTTTTCCTGTAAAATGTCTCATATCTATTGGATACATACGTATAAGTTTATTATCATCTGTAATTCCTGCTGTACATGCTACAGTACCATGTTTTCTACTTTTTTCAGGATAGGCTTTTGTTATGACTGTTACCTTCTTTTTTTCCCAATTAATTAAGCGTCACCTCGGCTCCAAGATCCATCAATTTTTCACCAAGGATTCTCCGATGACACATCTCTGGGTTTTTTTCAAAGCACATCAATGCTGTTTTACGTTTTTCAGCTAATTTTTTCAAAAAATTTATTTCATTATTCTTCTGTATTAAATTTTTAGAGTATTCTCCAAGTAATTTCTTGTAATCATCCTTGCTATCAAGGTCCTTTCTTTTTTCACTTAGTATACCTAATTCCGGCATGTTTTTGTATTTTATGTTAATTTTGTTAGTTAATGATTTTAATTGATATTTTTTATATCCAAATTTCATACTCCATGGATTTTTTCTAACATCAATAAGATATTCAATCTTATTTTGTATTAGTTCATTCAAAAATTCATCTATTGATTTTCCTTCGTATCCTATTGTATAAATACCTTTTTGATCTCGAAGATATTTTTTCCTTTTTTCGATTTTACTGAAAATTGTATATTCAGGATAACGATTGTAAACATATTTTATTAATTCATCTTCATTCATTTCTGAAAAATTCTTTATGAAATGATCTACTTTATTAGATATTGTTTCTGGGATTTGTATTTTATTATTTTCACCTAAAAATTTTATTTGTTTTTCATCTGTTTTTATAATTTTTTCTTCTTCTAATTTTTCAAGGTCATGAAAAAGTTCAAATGAATATGGTCCAAATTTATAGGGTAAAAAATTGTAAAATTTGAAATTTTGATTTATGTTACTTTCTTTTGATATTGTAAAAAATATTTTTGCTAAGTTTAATTTTGAACATTCATTTATCCTTTTAATAAAGTAGTATAGACACTTTTGTCTGTTAATTAACATCTCATTTTTTAAATCAACGAATATATTATAAATAGTTTGTCAAGAGAGGTAATTAAAAGTATTAATTAATTTATTTATATTAAATATCTGCAATAATACAAATCAAACTATTCTAGTTAAATGATGGATTTCTATTTATTATTTGTAAAGTGAAACCCACAGATCTTTATCTTTGTCATAAATTCGTTTTTTAACCCAAAGTAATTCTTTCTGTAATATATATTTAGTTAGGCTAAGCCCACTTTTATATATCAAATATTTATACACTAAAGCTATGACATCTGAAGAAATTGTAGGAATTATTCCAAACACTAATGCAGGTTTTTTAGGCCAGAAAGCATACAACTTAGTTGTTACAAACAATCGTTTAATCGTAGCAACCTTAACTAGTGAAATGATCAAAGAAGAAGCTAAAAAGGCGCGTGAGCAATCAAAATCACAGGGCGCAGGTTTTTTAAAAAGTTGGGCTAATACTATGACATCATCTAGAAACATCCATGAAAAATATTATTCTATGCCTGTTGAAAACATATTAAATGAAAATCCTAATAATTATAGTATATCAGTTAATGAGGTTAAAAAAATTAGAATCAAGAATTATATGAATTTTTCAGATGAGAAAAGAAGACCTAATGAAATTCGAATTAAGTGGAGCAATGGTAAAGAAACCTTTAAATTCACTAGCATCAACTCAAGTGATGTAAAAACGATTTTGAAAAAAACATTTGGCAATCTTGTCAAATAATATTTTTATTTTTTTTGTGGGGTGTGAAAGGATGGGGTTTTAAAAAATAAAATGATGTGATAAAATGAATAGTAGGTAATAGTTACCCCATCCTTAGGTTAGGGACATAGAGATTTGGTATATAAATATTTCCCCTATTAAATATTAATAATAAGATTTTATTTGTAATTAAATAAAAAAAGAAGAAAAAATTATTCGATGTCTACATGATATCCTTCGCCTTCTTTCTTTTTTGATTTACGTTTTAGTACTATATCTAGTACCCCATTTTTGTATGTAGCTTTTGTAGTCTTTGGTTTAACATCACATGGTAGATCAAGTTTCTTATGATATTTTCTATTTGGTGAATCAACATCTATCTCAAGTGTGTCTCTAGTAACATTCAAATCAATGTTTTCTTTTTCAACACCTGGTATTTCAACGGTTATTGCTACATCATTATCTCCTTCGATTATATCTGTGATTGGCTCTCTTTCTTCAGATATTGATGATTTACCTTCAGGTGATTTTTTGGTTTTATTTCCAAAATCTTCAATTCTAGGTTTTCCATCAGGTCCTATGTTTATCTTGTATCCATGTACAAATGATTTACCGGGTTGAACATTTGAAAACATTTTCATCATTTCTTCAGTCATTCTTTTTATATCTTCTTTGATTCTGTCATCATCAAAGAGATCTTTAATAAAATCGTCATCAAATCCAAACATGTCAAATGGATTATTACGTCGTTTTTTTCTTTTATCTCTGTCTTCATCATCTGGTATCATATATTTACCTCCCTTACAATTTCAAACTTATTTATTTTTAATATTATTTAAATATTTTCCTTTATTTTAGCTCGTCTCTTAGTTCTTCAAGTAATTTTTTTGCTTTTCTAGATATTTTTTCAGGTGTTTTTATCTTGATATTTACAAGCAAGTCTCCTCTAAATCTACTTCTCACATCAGGCATGCCTTTTCCTTTAACTTTTATTATTTCATTGTTTTGAACGCCTTTTGGAATTTTGATATCCTCAGTTTTTCCCTCTATTGTTTGTATTTCTTTTTTTGTACCAAGCGCTGCTTCTGGAAAGGAAATATCTATTGAGGTGTATAAATCTAAATGTCGCCTTTTGAACTTTGGATGGTTTTTCACATGAACTACTATATACAGATCACCTGTTCCACCGGGTCCTGCTTCTCCTTCACCAGATAGTCTTAATTGTGATCCATCATCAACACCTGATGGAATCTTTATTTCTATGTCTCTAGTCTTTTGTACAGTTCCTTTTCCTCTACATTCTGGACACGGCTTATCAATAATCTTTCCAGCACCACCACATTTATTGCAGGCTGAAACTTGAGTGAACATTCCAAAAGCTGTTCTTCGGCTTGTTTTCATCTGTCCAGTGCCATTGCATTTAGGGCAAGTCTTTGGACTTGTTCCTTTCTTTGCACCAGATCCGTTACATTCTTCACAAGTTTCAGTACGTGGTACTCTTATGGTTGTCTCTATGCCTTTATATGCATCTTCAAGGTTTATCTGCATGTCATATCGAAGATCTGCACCGCGGGCTCTTCTCTGTCTTCTCCTATATCCTCTGCGCCCGCCGAAGAACTCATTGAAGATATCATTTATATCAAAACCAAAGCCCATGTTTCTAAAAATATCTCCGAAATCAGCGTTTCTAAAGATATCTTCTCTACTGAACTGTTGATCTATTCCAGAGTGACCGTATTGATCATACATCTGTCTTTTTTCATCATCATGTAAGACTGCATATGCTTCAGATATTTCTTTGAATTTTTCTTCAGCATCTTTACTTTTATTTTTATCTGGATGATATTTTAAAGCAAGTTTTCTATATGCTTTTTTTATATCTGATTTAGATGCATCTTTTTCTACGCCGAGTATGTCATAGTAGTCTTTTTTAGCCATAATTCAAGAAAATTGTAAAAAGGGAGGTAGTATATGATATTTATGAAGTTAAATCATGTAATTTAAAGTAAATAATTAATCAACTACTAATATAATTTGTAAACTTTTCAATAAATTCTTCGATATCCTTGATATATTCACAGATTATCTTATAAATTAATTCGTCATCAACTTCCCAGTAAATATGAACAAGTCTATTTCTAAACCTAGCCATTTCAACAAGTTTTTTTACAAAATTTTTTTTAAACATACCCTGCTCTTCAAGTACTCTAAAAGTATCAGAGTAATCCTCAGGAGCTCTTAGTTTATTCATGGAAATCAAATGATTACACATATCAATCGATTCTTCTATTGCAACGATTAAAAAATATTTTGCACTAGCTAATTTGTATGGATCTGACAAGAATGAATTTTTTTCAAGATTAGAAAGATCATGAAGTCTGTCAAGAGCCTCATTTATTTTTGATGATAATTTTGTAACTTTATTTTTATCAAACTTTAATCCCAAGAGCATCCCTCATGTATCTATTTCTGTAAAAATCAAAATCATGATATTTAACAAAAGAAAGGCATTCAAAATCTGATCTTTTAACTTCATCTTTACTGAAAAGTACTATTCCATTTTTTATAACTGAAAATCTAAAGGATAACGGCGCATTATTTAAGACCCTGACATCAAAAGTATAATTTAGTTCTCCACTAATTTTTTCTTCTAGATAAAGTTCATATTTCAATATTTTTTTATTTGAAATAGATTTCTTTAAATAGATAGCAATATCTATATCTCTAAATCTTTTTTTTAAAAAAGAACCGTGCAGATAAGAAAAAATGATTTCATTTTCTTTTTTTAAAATATATTCTAATTTATTTTGAATTTTTTCTTTTTTTTCTTTATCTATAGTATAATATTTCATCATTTTTATAAATTAAAGAAACAACTTTTTAAATACTTTTCTAAACAATAGTAAATAATCATATTACTAGTTTAGTTTTAAGATTTTAGATAAGTACATTCATCAAATAAAATAGAATGTCGCCAAAGAAAAATGTAACTATAACTCCACCTAAAAGTGGTATCATAAAAGGGATCTTTGGTGTAACCCATATTTCATCGATATTGTTTTTTTCAAAAGTGTTTAGTTCTTTTTCTATGTCAAATTCTTTTGGCATGTATACAAATTTTCTTTTTCCTTCAACTATTTTTTCAAGTGGCCACACAAATTTTTCTCGGGCAGTACTAATTTTCATTTTGTAACCTAAGAACATATGTGGAATGCTAAAATTTCTTTTTAGAATGTTTATAACTAAAAGACTCAAGGGTATAAATAAAAATAAGATAATTGAGTTTGAAAAAACCTGCCACACGCCTGGCATTAGTGATTCTCCCCATATTGGTAGATTGTTTATATTTGGTTGTACTGGAACTAGTATTGCTAGGGCCATTAATGCTTTTGCATCTGCTCCTCCAAAGATTAGCCTTAGTTGGAAGAATAAGTATACTAAACCTATCATTACTGGGATAAAGAGAAGCATATAGATATTATCAAATCCAACTAAAAAGTAATGAGTTAAAAGAAGTACTGTACCTAAAAGACCCATTATTACCCATAGATAATTAGATGCCATCCGTGTTTTTATATCTGTATAAGATGCATAAGCTAGTATTGTTACTCCTATTATTAGCCTTAAACTATCAAGAATTGTTATAGTTTCCATCCTCTAAACCATTTATTTGTAAACAAAAAGTGTGATATTAAGATAGTGATAAAATCAGGGTTGTTTTTTATAATTTAAAAAAAGTAGATTTTTTTGTCCAGATAATTCCTTATTTGGGAATTATCCGCATAAAAATTTCTAAAAGTATCGTACTATTAGTTACTTAGGAGATAATAATAAAATGAAGCTTTAGATCAAGAAGTTAGAGGAGATTTTTATAATTATATTGAAAATAATCCTGGTGCTTATTATACTAATATTATGAAAAATGTTGGTGTTGGTAATGGTACAATTTCACATCACTTGAGAATGCTTGAAAAGATGGATATAATCAAATCTAGAAAAAAGGGTCTTAGGTATAGAGCTTTTTATATTTCTCAAGGTAAATTACCTGAGAAAGAAAAAAAGAGGCTTACTAGTCTTCAGTCTAAAATATTAGATCTAGTTAAGAAAAATGATGGTATTGCTCAGACTGAACTTACAAAGATTTTAGGTGAAAAGCAGCAGACTGTTAGTTATAACGTTAAAAAACTTGAGAGAAGTGGTTTTATTAGAGTTGATAAGAAGGATGGGAAGAGTTATTGTTATTTCGCATAACTTTAACTAACATAAATATAAAATTTATAAAACAAGAATAAAAATCAAAAAAAAAAGAAGATATGTTGTTTTTTTATAATTGACTAAGCTTTAACTTCTATAGAACTATCTAAAACAACTGTTTCCAATATTTTTACGGTAACATCATAGTCAACACCCGGGACTAAAGCATCATCCTCAGAAGTTTGTTCAACATAAATGCTTGTGCCAACATCCCAAGCAGCATCTACATCACCACCAACAACATTATCATCCCCTATTGCTGTACCATTTATCATTATACTATAATCTGTGTATCCGTCATCTGGTATATTATTTCCACCTGTTGTTAAAAGTAGTTTTATGTTTTTTCCTGAGGATGACATAGTAACCACTGCATCTTCATTGCCTGAAGGTTGATCACCTAACATTCCACTAACATATACGTACACTGTAGCAGCTATTGCAACTGTAATAGCGACCATTAAAATTACACCAATAACAGCTGAAACTGCCTCACCATCTTCTTTAAATTTTCTATTTGCTTTCATATTCCCATTCTCTCCTAGCTTATACTTAAGCTAATTAATGGTAGATGTACTAAAAGGTATAAAAAGTTTTTGAATTTTAGCCCCCCAGGCCAACTATATACTAATTTTTATACCCTCTACCATGTTAACCTATTTCACTATTCATATTTAAAACCTAGTTGTAAAAATAAGCCATACAAAAAAAATCTTTTTTGATATAATAACAGTAGAAAAAACATAGGAATTAAAAGCAAAACAAAAAGAGTATATCAATAAAAGAAAGCAAATAATAAAAGCAAAAAAAATTTAAAAGAATTAATAGAAACTTTTATTAAATTAATAATAGCTTACATATTTGGAATAATTGGATTGGGATGCCTAAAAAGTAATTTGTTAAAGCATCTACTATATCTGAGAGGAGATTAGGTAGTATGCCAAAAATAAAAGAAAAAACGGATGTAATTTTGTTTTTAGCATTAGAAGGAAGTATTTTCAAAAAAATAAAAAAAGTAAAGTTCAACGCTAAACCTAGACAAAAAAATGAAGAAAAAAATATCAACAAAGATCAACCCAAATTTATAACCTTAGATGAAGACATATCAAAGAAAATTGATTCTGCAATAAAAAATCAGAAGATACCGCAAAAAACTAGTTTTTTAAATACAACTGTTGAAATAAGAAAACCCTGTAAAAAAACCCCTATTTTACCAGAATTTAAAACAGATATAAAAAACACTCAAAGAAACTTTTTTGAAAAAGAATTGTTTGAAGTAATATTTCCTTCAAAAAATAATACAATCGCAGATGATTTACTAAAACCAAAGTCAAGAATTTTCTTTTTCCATAAGAAAAAAAATAAGGAAAGCTTAACCGATAAAATACCTAGAATCAAAATTTCAAAAAAAGAAAATAAACAGAAAAAAAATAAAACAAAGAAGAAAAATAAAGTTACAAAAGCAAAAAACGAACTAGATAAAGCAAAACAAGAAATCGAAAGAAAAAAACAAGAAATAAAAGAAATAGAAAGAAAAGCCAAAGAAAAAGAAATTGAACTAAAAAAGAAGAAAATTGAGAAAGAAAAAAGAAAGAAAAGACTTCAAAGAGAAAAAAAGAAACAGGAAAAACTAAAATTAAAACGTGAAAAACAAATAGCTAAAGAAAAAGCGAAACAAAAAAAACTAGAAGAAGAAAAGAAGAAAAAGCTAGCAGAAGAAAAAGAAAAAATTAGAAAACAAAAAGAAAAAGAGAAAAAACTTAGAGAAAAAAAGGAAAAAGAACTAAAAGCCAAAAGAGAAAAGGAAGAAAAAAAGAAAGAGATTGAAAAACAATTAGCTAAAGAAAAAGAAATCAAGATAAAACAAAAAGAAAAAAAGAAAAAACAAACTAAGAAACCAAAGAAAAAACAAGAAAAAAAGGAAAAAAAACTCACCTTAAATCTTTTTAAACCAAAAAAAGAAGAAAGTATACCTAAAACAAAAGAAAAAATAGAAGTCAAAAAAGAACAAACTCTTGTTAATGATGACGAACTATCCCAGGCACTTGATATCATTGATGATCTCTTAGGAGAATTACCCGAAGAAAAAATAGATCAATTTGCTCATTCAGATGATTTTGAAATTTATGAAAAAGTACTAAAAAAGTACAGAAAAAAGTGAAGATATATGGGACTCTTAGAAAAAGCACAAGTTCAAAAAAGCAAAGAAAAAAAACAAGATATCAAAATAGTTAATGAGATAGAAATAGAAAAACATGAAAAAAAGAGTAAAAGTTTACTAGAAAAAGTAAAAAAGAAAAAAAATTCACAAAAAGTAAAAACTGAAAAGAAAAAGCCTTCAATAAAACAAAAGAAAGGAAAAATAATAAAACCAAAACCTAAAAAAGAAAAAAAAACCGATACAAAAAAAGAACTTGCAATAAAAGAAAAAGACAAAAGAGACCCATATAAAGATATGGAAATAGTTGAAGAAAAAACTGGTTTTGGATACAAAGGCCTTGGTACAAGAAGAATTCTATATAATAAAGAAAAAAACGAATATCTTTATAGTGCAATCGAACCAGAGTTAAATGAAGAAGAAAAAGAAATCAAAAAAGAACTAACTCATCTTTTCAAAATGCTAGCTGATGTCAATGTATCAGATATGGAAAATAAAGAAAAAGAGCAATTTTTAGAAGATACACTTGAACAAATTGTAAAAGATAACAATATCCAATTTTTAAATTTCAAACCAAAAAAAGATACTAAAAAAGAGGAAAATAAAAAAACTGAAGATAACGAGGAAAAAGACGAAGAAAAAAAAGGATTGAAATCACTTTTTAGTAAAAAAAATAAAGATAAAACTGAAACTAAAAAAGTAGAAAAGACAAATGATGATAAAAAACAAGAAAAAAATGGTCTATTCTCAGTTTTTTCAAAAAAAGACAATAAATACAAAGATCTAACAAAAGAAGAAATCGATAAAAAAGTCCAAGAGATCAAAGACAAAATATTTTATCATATATTTAGAGATTTTCTGGGATATGGAAAAATCGATATCATAATGAAAGACAAAGGAATCGAAGACATAAGCTGTGACGGCCATCATGTCCCAATTTTTATTTATCACAAAAAATATGATGAGATCGCTTCAGATGTAAAATTTGATGATGAATTACAACTAAATTCTTTTGTTGTAAAACTCGCTCAAATCTGTGGTAAACAAATATCTGTTTTTTCACCTATAGTTGATGGAAAACTTCCTGACGGCTCACGTCTACAAACAACTCTAGCTCGAACTGTTACACGAGGTTCAACTTTTACAATCAGACGATTCAAAGAAAACCCTTTAACACCAATTGATCTAATCCGTTTTGAATCAATATCAGTTGAAATGGCAGCCTTTTTCTGGATGGCAATAGAAAATGGAGCATCTGTATTATTCTGCGGTGGAACAGCTAGTGGTAAAACAACTGCACTTAATGCTCTATCTTTGTTTATCCCTGAATCACATAAGGTTGTTTCAATTGAAGACACCCGTGAAATAAACCTTCCACATAAGAACTGGATAGCAGGAACCACAAGACAAGGTTTTAGTGCCTCAGATGAAAAAACAGGTAAAGACATTGATATGTTTGATCTAATCCGTGCAGCTCTTAGACAGCGGCCAAAAGTAATAATGGTAGGAGAGGTAAGAGGAAAAGAAGCATACTCCTTATTTCAGGCGATGAGCACGGGACATACTGCTTACTCAACAGTTCATGCTAGTGACATCCATACACTTATCCAGCGTCTGGAAAACCCACCTATTGAACTTCCTAGAGCATTATTGACATCTCTTGAAATAATTGTTTTCCAAAATGCAATAGACATAAAAGGAAAAACAGTTAGAAGAATGACTAGTGTTACTGAAATCGTTAAACTAGATTCAGATACAAACCAACTTATTTTCATGGAACCATATAAATGGGTATCAAAAACCGATGACCGTTTTGAATCAAGCGGCTCAAGTAAGGTACTAAATAACATTCGTCTTCAAAACGATTGGAATGACCTAGAATTAACTGAGGAAATCGAAAAAAGAATGCTTGTACTTAGATGGATGGATGAAAAAGATATAACAGATTATAGAGAAGTTGGAAGAATAGTAAATATTTATCATAAAAACTCTGATGAACTCGTTAAAAAAGCTAAGGAGGAACTTGGCTAGTGAAATCTACAAAATACACAAGGTTTTGCAGAAGATTTCTTTCAGATGCTTTTGAGCGTTTTAATATTAGCGAACCAACAAAAAATAAAATACTTGAAAAAGCAGATATACCTATGGTATATAAAGAATATTTTTCAATGGTTTTAATGAACATGATAATTGCGTTTATAGTATCATTCATATCAACAATAATACTCTATATGATCTTTCCAAATCCATATACATCACTATTAATGTTAATTGTTTCATGTATCGTACCTTTTGGAATAGGAATGTATTATATTGCTCTTCCAAACATGCTAGCTAATTCACGTGGAAAAAAAATAGATAAATATCTTCCATATGCAACTAACTTTATAGATACAATGTCAGTAGCAGGCATTTCACCCTCTGAAATCTTTGAAGCACTGTCAAAAGTAGATCTATATGATGAAATCCAGAAAGAATCAAAAAAGATTACCACAGAAATAAACATGATGGGGTTAGATACAGTAACAGCTTTGAAAAATGCAATAGAAATTTCCCCATCAGATAAATTCAAAGAGTTTATCCAAGGAATACTTGCAACAATCCAATCTGGTAGTGAACTAAGTCCATATTTCAAACGCTGTGTAGATAGATATATGGCCCAAGACCTACTTGATAGAAAGAAAAACCTTGACTCACTAGCTGTAATGGCTGAAGCTTTTGTTGTAACTGTTATTGCTTTTCCTTTATTTCTTGTGATAATCATATCAATTATGGGTCTAACTAGTTCAGAAGGAATATCCTTTCCATTTCTATATATAATTGCTTTGTTAATTTTACCTATGGCATATTTTGGTTTTTACGTACTTATGAGTTCAGGTATGGGCGAATCGATATGAAGAATCTAATCAGGAGAAAAAAATACAACAAAAACAGATTCTATGGTAAAGACAAAAATATCCTGATAGTTGTAGCTATATCTTTAGTATGCTCAATAATTCTGTTTATACTTGGAATTATGTTATGGGCCGGTTTAGCTGTTGTCAAAGGAGATATTTTAACTGGTGTAGATTTCATCGTGTTCGGCCTACTTACAGCAATAGGCCCAATTGGTTTTTATAACCATATCAAATCCAAAAGAAAACAAGATATAGAAGAACACCTACCTGATTTTTTAAGAGAGATAAGTAGCTCTACATCATCAGGGATGACTGTTTTTGATGCAATAATTTCTTCAGCACAAGGAGACCATGGAAAACTTTCACCTGAATTAAAAATGATGGCATCTCAACTATCATGGGGAATACCAGTAGATGAAGCACTTGAAAACTTTGCAAAAAGAGTTAATACTCCAGCTATTAAAAGAATAGTTGTCACCATAAACAAAGCTCTAAAGATAGGCGGTAATACATCTTCTGTTTTTGAAGCAGCTGCTAAAGAAATCGATCAGACAAAATTGATCGAAGAACAGAGAAGAACAGAGATGTCAATGTATAGTATCGTAATTTTCATAAGTTTCTTTGTTTTTCTAGCAGTAATTCTTATTATTGATAAAACAATTTTTGCAGCTATTTTTGATCTACAGAGTAAAATGCCAACTGGTGCATCAGTTGGAGATAGTGGTCTTGCTATTGCAGATGTAAACCCAGTTGAACTGAAAAACATGTTTTTAATATTTGTCCTTGTTCAAAGCGTTGGTGGTGGTCTACTAGGCGGATATATGACGGATGGAAATCTATCAAGCGGTGTGAGATATGGATTTATATTGGTCCTTGTCTCATTCTTTGTCTTTAAATTCCTATTCTAGGTATGGCTTTATAAGGAGAATCTAGAAGAGTATAACGCCAATATTTCATACTGTAAAAACACCAGCGAGATATTATATATAATAATAGGCAAAAATATATTTGTGGATAGTAGAGATGGGAAAAAAACGCTCAATTAAAAAATCCTATGCAGTTTCAGAACTAGTAGGAGGTATGATTTTATTAGTTATAGCAGTAGCTACTTTTGCATCAATATATATGTCTCTATTTCCACCAGGCCCAGACATAGAAACAAATGTTAAAATCGAGGGATATGTAAACCAAGAAGGATTAGTAGTTCTTTCACACAAAAGAGGAGATGCAATTACAACCTATAACGTATCTGTTTTCAACTATTCAAGTGGTAAATTGATCGACTATGAAATACTTAATGATGTATGGAAAATTGGAGCTAGTAGAAGACCATTTGATCTTTTAAATATTGATGAAGAAAATATATCCCGATATGTAGAAGTAACAGTTACATATAAAAACAAAGAAGGAGATCTTGAAGAAATATTTAGAGGTACTTTTGACACTGAAAAAAATGGAGGAGAAACAACTATTCCTGAAGGATTTGAACCTCAAGATCCATCTCTTGAAGACCCAATGCTTTTATCAAGTGTAAAAACAAACAGTGTTGAAGAAGATTTAATCTGCTATAATGATACAGTTGAAGCACCATTAGAAACAAAAACATATATCTACAACTGGTCTGTAAACAATAATCCAATAACCCGTGTTCTATATCCATTTGATACAAACAATATAAGTGTTGCAAAAGACTATTCAGGTAATAAACTAAATGCAACCGTTCAAGATGCAAACTGGATCAGCAATGGTAAACTAGGAGGATGCTACGAATTTGAACAAAATGACAGTATATTAGTTCCATACTGCTTTGATCCAAACGGATATATAAGTAAGACAACGATAGAATTTTGGATAAAAACTAGTGTTAATACACAAACTATTTGTTCTTTTAATGGAGAAGATTTCTGGAAACTAACTCTTGAAGGAGGAGGGATTAAATGGATTACAAATTCAACAGATGGAATATCAGAAATATCATCAAATACAGATATATCTGATAACAATTGGCATCATATCGCAATTAGCTACGATTATTCATCAGGAGAATGTGCAATTTATATTGATGGAATAGAAGATAAAAAAGAACAGATACATAGTCAAAACACGCTCATTGGAAATGGTGATACGCCAGATGGCAGCATAGGTACCTCTGATGATAATATAATTCAGGAAACATGGAACGTTTTAACATATGATGATTTTGAAAGTGGCATGGGTAATTTTGAGGCAGGAGGAGGAGACAGTGGATATGTTGACTGGTATTATCACCAGGGATCATATTCGGGGGTTATAAGAGATGACAATGGTTATTACTCATCAATTTTCCATGAAAATGGAATCGATGTTGATTCAACAAAGTATACCTCTATAAAATTAGATTTCTGGTGGATGTGGAACGACTACCGAGGATGGTTTAACCCTGGATGGGAAAATAGTGAAAGCTGGGAGATACATTATTGGGATGGAACTGATTGGATTGTAATTTTAGATAGGAATTATCCAAGTGGTTTTTCTAAGGATACCTGGTATCATGAAACATTGTATATCAATGAAACAGACTACAATTTTCCAAATGATATGAAAATAAGATTTGAATGTATTGCAGAAGGAAACAACGAAAGAGTTTTTCTTGATGAAATATATGTAAATGCAACAGTAGGTAGTAGCAGCATTGCAAATTTTTCTGGTTTAATAGATGAATTTAAAATATATAATAGAAAACTTACAGCAGAACAGATTTATCAAAACTATCTTTGCACAAAAGATGGGGAAAGCGATAAAAGTGTTATTGTTTCTGAAGAAACAATTTTAGGAGAAATATGGGGAGTTACCATTATCCCTAATGATAGTAACCAGGATTTTGGTTCAACATACTCTGAAATCCAAATTGAACCCTATAGTGGAGGGGGATAAAAATATGAAAATAAAAAAAATTGGTATGTATATAATGCTGGTGTTTTTAATATCAACATGTATCATAATATTATCTGAAAATAGCTCTGCAGGTTCATATGATGGAAGGGATCTAGCTGAAGCAATAGTAAATGATAACTCATTGATAGTTGATACTAGCTATATTGATACAGATACATCTTATAGTAGTACTAATACTAGAATGTCCGGTGTTTTTTCATCCTTTGGTGATATGGGACCTACTTATGGATCTGATTTTATGATAATAAGTACAGGCATTGCTGGAGCATATCCAGTTACAACAAACCAGGAAGATCCCGGGTGCGAGAGAGGCACATGGTTTATGGGAGGAGAAGAATATTCACCTCAAGATAAAGCAGAACTCACAATGACCTTAGATGTTCCACCTCTTGCTCAATATCTAAAATATGACATACGATTTTTCAGCTCAGAATATCCTGACTGGGTCGGCGAAGGATATAACGATAGAATTGAAATAAAGGTAGATGCACCTTCACAAGACCAAGAATCTGTCTACTTCATTGATGTGGATAGTAATCTTTTTAGAGATGAAGCTAACGATATTATTGGAACTGGTTTTGATATATTTGCTGTAAACGGCGATCCAAACCAAGGAAGAAATGATGTAACAACAGAGCTGGGAGATCCATCTGATAGTGATGCAGGGGCAACAATTCTTTGGAGAGTTGAAAATGAGCATCCTGTACTTGGACCTGAAGAGATAACAGTAACAATAACTATCGCTGATGAAAACGATAACAGATATGACAGTGCAGCATATCTAGATAATTTTAGATTTGAAGAATATGCTGAAACAAGTCTTGAGGCAAGAAAATATGTTCGTAATATGGCTGAAGAAGAAATACAATACGCTGACTCTGGAGAGACTGTAAAATATATCGTCCAAATTCTAAATGGTGGAGATATCTCTCTTAACAATAATGAATTTGAAGATCTTTTAGATGAAAACCTTGAGCTAGTAGATGGAACTCTTACAGCAGAATACGGAAGTGTTGAATATTTAGAAGCTGAACATAAAATCACCTGGACAGGAACAATTCCATCAAAAGACTATATAGAAATAAAATATCAAGCAACAATAAAAGACTCAACAATAAATGGTACATTAATTCCAAACCAAGGAAGCATTCACTGGGATCAAAATAACGACGGAACACTTGATTCGTGGAGTTACACAGACTATGCTAATATCACAGCAATAAACTTTGTAGCACCATATGAAGTAATCGAGGATTTCTCTGATGATAGTGCAGGTGGCATTGCTACTGAATCATATTTAACTAAAACCTGGTTTGAAACAGGCCCTGAAAGTGCAGTTGAAAGCACATTTTCAGTTGTATCAGGATACAAATATCAAACAAATAATGCTTTTAAAACTAAACTTAGAGCATCAAGCGGTAAGATGTACTGGTACTATGATTTAGATAATATTGAAAGCGATATAGAATATTGGGAAGTAATGCTTGCCTGTGGAAACACTAGTGAAGCATCAGATCTAATTCTTGATTTCAAGAACAGCAATGAAGAAAATATTGCTAGAATAAAACTCGATTATTTACAAGAAGGAACAGAAACATCAACAGATTACATATTAAAACCATATTACTGGGATGTAAATACAGAATGGACCGAAGTCTTAGATTCTCTCTATCTCTACAATGGATGGTATAAACTAAGAATCAAAAAAGAAGGATCAAATTATATCAACTATATACTAAAAAATGCAAATGACCAAGAAATTGCAAATACAACAGACAGTAAATTAAATGCAGCTTTCTCAGATTTTGATCATATAGAAATATACAGTACAAAAGAACCAGTCATTTGTCCAATGTTTTTCTGGGATGAACACAAAATAGGATTGATAAATTAAATAAAATGTTTATTTTATCTTATTTTTTCCATAAGTTCATAATCACTAATTTCAGATCTATAACCATCATATAGGCCTTCTTCTAAATACATTAAATACTCTGTAGAATTTAGTAAATCCATTAAGTTTTCAAGATCCATTGATTTATTTATCGAGCCATTAACAATATTCAAGTTATTTGCAATTTCTATCAAATAATTACAAGCATCATATTTTATTAGACTTACATTATGACCAGATTTTGATAGATTTATATATAAATTAACTAAATTGTTGTAAATAGGATAGTTTGTAAAATTTTTTGAAAGTGTAAATCGTTCAATAGATTTGTTGAAATTTTGGGAGGAGTCATGAAAATAGAGCTTAGCCAATTCACAATTATCAATAATTTCATTCTTATATTCATCTAATTTTGATGAATTTGTAAGTGTCAAAGCATTTGTATAAAAAGATTTTGCAATAGCATATTTAATATCACCATCTGATTTAAACTCACGTGATAAATCAAGAGAACTAAGTGAATCAAGAAAAGCACTGGTAAAATTAAGGTTTTTTTCTTCAATCACTTTTTTTTCTTCTGTAAACTGCTGTGTTAGTTTTTCCTCTTCACTAGATCTTGCCATAATATCAGCGATAAAAAAAGTAATAATTACTACTCCAACCATAATTGAAATCATCATAATAAAAATATTTCTATCAAATTTTTTTACCATTTTTTTCAAAACCCTCCTCTTTTTAGGAAAAAATCATTTTCTCCTATCCACCATAGATATATTAGTT
This sequence comes from uncultured Thermoplasmatales archaeon, assembly GCA_964518165.1. Classification (GTDB taxonomy): domain Archaea; phylum Thermoplasmatota; class E2; order DHVEG-1; family DHVEG-1; genus CAYZTD01. The sequence goes on along the minus strand of CAZFFN010000086.1, from coordinate 14,459 downwards.
CTCCCTTTTATATAAATTATTGGTGCAATTATTACAATATGACTTATTTATTAATAATATAACAAAAAAATAGGATTTCCTATGGAAAAGATTAAAAGAGGGTTTTTAATTTACCCATCTTAAAAAGCATATATTATTGCCCTGGTAGTGTAGCGGCCTATCATGTAGCCCTGTCGAGGCTACGACTCGGGTTCAAATCCCGACCGGGGCGTCTGATTTTTTTATTTTTTGTAATTCTTACAGGGCAAATATAAATAGTAATAAAAGTAATATCTATTATTAGGGTTGGATGGAGAGATATGAGAAGAGAAATTACAATTTCCTTAATTACAGGACTGTTCATCTTTATACTTTCAATAATAGTTTTATCAAGCATTAATGCTAAAGGTGCAACAATAAATGTACCTGAAGATTATTCGACAATTCAAGCTGCAATTGATAATGCTGATGAAACAAATAACACAATCCATATTCACAGTGGTACATATTATGAAAATATTTTGATAAATAAAACTTTAACAATTTATGGAGATGGTAGTAGTAATACAGAGATTTATCCAGAAGATTCAAATCAAGATGTTATAAAGATTTCTTCAGATAATGTAGATATAAGTAAATTGAAAATAACTCAAAATGAAATTTTACAAAATAGCGGAATATATTTCTACTATTCAGATCAATGTTCAATCAGTCAATGTACTATTTCAAAATTTAGCACAGGTATTTACATCAAAAACTCAAACGAAAATTCAATTGACGGTTGTATAATCCAAGAATGTCATGATTCAGGAATTATTATTGATGGCTCAGGTTCGTATGATTCAAATAATAACAACATTATTAATAATGAAATTAAAAATAATGATGTTTATGGGCTCTATATCGAAGACCAGTATTGTAACAATAATAATATTCACCATAACGATTTTTTTTATAATGATCAAAATGCTTTTGAAGGAGGAAATAACAACTGGGATGATGGTTCTGAAGGAAACAATTGGAGTGATTACGGAGAAACAGATAGCAATGGTGACGGAATAGGTGAAAGTCAATATAATGTACCAGGTGGCGGAGTAGATCATTATCCAACAGGATATTTTGTAAATGCCGAACCCACAGCCCACATAGTATCTATATTACCTAGTTCACCAGAAGAAGGAGACACTATTCATTTGACAGGAGACGGCTCAGATGATGGTTATATCATCAGATTTGAATGGAAGATAGATGGAAGTGACCTTAGATATGGAGAAAATGTTGATATAACAGGCCTATCTGTTGGAACTCACACTGTTTCACTTAGAGTAAAAGATAACGACGACGAGTGGAGTTCATGGACAGAAACTCAGTCCTTTACAATTCAACCCGAAGAAGACGAGGAAGAAGAAAACCAAAAACCAGTTGCAACTATTGGCCTACCTGATAGTCCGACTATAACAAAGACATATGGTGAAACTATAACTTTTTTAGGAAGTGGAACAGATCCAGATGGTGAAATTACGGGATATAAATGGGAAGATAACAATGAACTTTTAAGCTATGAAAAATATTTTTACTGCTCGAATCTATCAGTAGGAACACATAGCATATACTTTAAAGTAAAAGATAATAGAGATGAATGGTCTAATCCCGACCAAGTAACAGTTGAGATAACTCAGAATGATTCTATGGACAATAATGCACCTACCGCAGTTACAAATGGACCGTATAACTCATATGTAAATCAAACTATTACTTTTGATGCATCTAATAGCGTTGATGATGGTACAATAACATCTTACAGCTGGAATTTTGGTGACGGAGCTAACGGTTCTGGAAAAACTGTAACTCACTCTTATCAAAATCCAGGTGAATATACAGTGGTTCTAACTGTTACTGATAATAATGAATTAAGTTCACAGACCAATACAATAGCAAATATTTTAAGTAGTTCAAATGAAGAAAATATAAACAATGGAGACAATGAAAATGAAGACAATAACAATACTAAAGATGATGATAAGATTGTTATACCTGGCTTCGAAGTAACATTTTTTATTGTATCATTAATTTCATTAACAGCTATATTAAATAGGAAAAGAAAAAAATAAGTTTTATGGATATCCGCCAATTCTAAGGCTTGGATCGCCTAGTAGCGCCCATCCTTCTACTGTTTTTATGTCAATCCAGGATCCAGAATCATTTTCATTTGGAACATATATATTTGTCATATAATCTGAGATTGTTTTACTATGAACATTGCCTAGATTATGTACACCTATTAAACTTAGATTGTTATAGTTATAGAAAAATCTACTAGCAATATACCCGTCCCATCGTTCTGTACAGTTTAGTTCACTATCTCCATACCCAAGACCCGTGTTTCCAATTGTAGCAATAGATCCACCATTTTCTTGAACTACCATGTTCCAGCTCCAGCAACGGCGCACCCATTCACCTTTTTTAAATCCACCAGATGTAGAACTTACATCACCAAAGAAATAATCCTTAAAACCTTCCTCAATTATTCCTTTAAAAATATTCATAACAGTTACATCAAATTGACTGCTGTGACATGCACCAATTACACATACTGGTAGTTTTTCAGAATTTGTAAGTTTTTTCATATCAAAGTTCATAAAACTATAGTTAAATGTATCATTTTCATCGTTTGAATCAGGTGGAAAATTTGTCCAGGTCATTGGATTTCCATGACCCGATAGATGCATCATACCGTGCCCTTCATTTATTGCATCTATCAAATCATCTGTATTTGTAAAATTACCTGTTGACATATAAAGTTCAGTTATATTAAAGCCAAGAGGTTTTAGATAACTTCCTGAAAGCCTTGTTTCAATGTCTCCTTCATTATAACCATCTTTACCTCCTCTTACTGGAGGAGTTGTATCTCCACCTACAGCTAAATAATTTTTAAAAAAGTTACTTCCAAACGCATTTTTTTCGTAATTAATTATTTTATCTACAACAATTTCAGCTTCTTTTAAATTTCTACAGGCCAGCCTTCCAACGTTGATATCTGGATATAAATCTAAATTATCTGTTTCTTCTTCACTATAAGGTTTTAACTCTGCAAAAATACCATTTTTATTTGAATCCCAGTCTTCAAATACAACTGAATCAGTTGTTTCATCATATTTATATAAATCTGAATAGTAAAGATCACTCAAGTGACCCTTCTCCCATCCGTCATCAAGATTTGTGTATCTAACAGGCACATACCATCTTAACATCTGGCCTACTCTTCCACCAAATAAAAGGACATAATCTACACCAAAATTTTCTTTAGCATACTTAATAAAATATTTTATCTGCTCAGGTTTATCTCTACCTCGTTCATCATATTTTCCAAGAATTGAATCAATATATATAGAAGTTGTAGTTTTAACAAGGGTTTTAACGCCATAACTATTTTTATGATCGGCTAATCTATCTACCTCTCTTTTAAAAACAGGTGGACAGATTATTACCATATCATATTCATCATTAGAATCTTTTGATCTTATGCTTTTTTGATAGGATACTTGAACATCAAAATTTTTTGTTTGATGCAATGTGTCTTCAGCAGGATTGTATCTAACAGGATAAAAATATATATTTAAAATAATTACATTTTTGTTATTTTTAAGGCCATATGAAATCTTATAATCAAAAATATTTTTTGGATATAGCTCTTTACTAGAATATATTTTACTATCATAGGTTTCAATTTTGTTATTTAACTTCAGATTTGTTCTGGGTGTCGGGTTTGATGCGGGTTTTACTTTTTTATCGATTTTAATTTCAGATGTATCACTAGAAAAACATGATATGTCCTTAATCTTAGTACCCCTTGGAAAAGTATAGGTTTTAACATACACGGGAAGCTCTGGTTTTCCAGGACTTGAAATTATATTATTAGCTTCAGCTACAGATATCTCAGAAAAATCTTCTTCTAAGTTTATTTGTACATCTGAAAAACTAACAAGTTCGTTTTTTAAAAGAACTTTTACTGAATTATTTTTTTCATAATCATTTGCGACTACATTAAGAGTTGTAAATAAAAATAAACCTACAATTATTATTGATAAGATTTTAATTTTCATATCATATCTCTTTTTTTTATTCTTGTTTTTATATAAATATATGTTACTTAATATATATAATTTATTATAAATAATTAAACCATAGATTGATCGTATCCTCCAATCATAAGACTCGGATCACCAAGTAAAACCCATTCCTCCACAATTTTTCTATCTGTAGAATCACTATCTACACCTTGAGTAACTATATATTTGTTTAATGTTTTAGCATGAATATCACCAAGATTTTTGTTTCCCAAGTAAGATTGTTCTCTATAAATATTGAAAAATTGAGTCGATAAATATGCACCAAGACTTTCAACACAGCTGATTCCATCTGTACCATAACCAAGACCAGTGTTACCAATTGATGCAATAAAACCGCCGTTTCTTTGTTTAACTAAATTCCAACCCCAAGAGTTAGGGGCCCATGCCCATTTCAAAAAATTGTCAATTTCTTTTATCCATTTAAAATAATCAAGGCCGTATTCCCTAATTCCCTCTATAATATTTGACATACTTACATCAAACTGAGAAGGATGACATCCATCTACAATACAAATAGGTAGTTTTTCTTTGTTATTTAAAAACTGCATTTGATAGTAATATAGATCAATCCATTGATTTTTAGAAAAAACTGGATGAGTACACCACTCTAAAGGAGTACTGTGCCCAGTAAAAAATATAAAACCAGAACCTTTTTCTATTTCACTATTAACATCAGATACATCTTTTAATTTTTCATTTGATGCATATATCTTTTCAATATCAAAACCAATTGGTTCTAGATAAGATGCCGCTAGATCACAAGTGATTTCTCCTTCAAAATAATAATCCCATATATCTCGATTTTCTTCAAATACGATTTTGCCTTCAGAATTTTTAATCGTTATATTAACAAGAATATTTTCTCTAGGAGGCACTCTATCATTTGTAATATAAGTTATATTTGCAATATTACTCAAGATCTGGGAATCTTTTGGTTTTATTATTTCTAAATAAATTTCAGATGAGGTATCACTTTCTATATTTTTAACAATATTATTTTTAAGATCGACTTCTAATGAATCATCTTCTTTATTTAAAAAATTATTTTTAACAAATACTTTGACTGATTTTATTTCTGAAGATTTTCCTTCCGTAAAAGATTGTACACTGATGATATATTCACCATCAGGGTGTTTACTAGTATCCCATAGTACTTTTCTAGAATATTCCGGTGGAAATGTATCTCCACCAACCATAGTAGCTTTTTTAAACCAATCAGAACCATATGCTGAATTTTCATAAAGAATGATTTTATTTACTACACTATAAACCTCAAAAAGATTTCTGCAAGCAAGCCTTCCGACATATACATCAGGAAAAAGATCTAAATGATCTCTATTATCTATAGTCCACTCGGCAAAAATATCATTTCCATTTGAATCCCAGTCATCAAACTCTAATCTTTCAGACGTTTCATTGTACCTATAAACATCTGCAAAATATAAATCTGTAACGTATTTATCCTTCCAAGAGTTTCCATCATCTGTATTAGAATATCTAGTTGGAAGATTCCATCCTGCTTTTTGATGATCTCTGCCGCCCACTAGTAAAACATAAGTGATATTCCACTCATCTAATGCATATTTTATAAAGTGTTTAATCTGCTCAGCCTGATCTCTGCCGTCGAATTCTTCATAAATTTCATTTGTTGTTTTAATTTTTGTTTTTATACCATATGATTCTTTGTGTTCTTTTAATTTATTGAGAGGAAGCTTGAATTTATTTGGTGAAATTATAACGAGATCAAAAATTTCATCTTGCTTACTTTGTAATTGATTTTCTTCATAAGTAATACCTATATTTGCATTTGAAATTCTATAAATAGTATTAAGTTTTGGACTGTACCTTACAGGGTAAGAATTAACATTTAGAAAAATTACTCTTTTCCCACCGTCTCTACCAACAGATATATCATAATCAAACCAATTATCGGGAAATAACTCTGAGCTTTTATATATACTATTTTTTTTGGTAATTTCATTATCTGAACTAGTGTAATACATGGGTTTCAATGGTTTAGGTATACTCGCTGGTTTAATCTCATAACTGATTTTTTCTTCTGTTATACTTGATATATCTAAAGAAACATCCTTTATTTTAGTTCCAATAGGAAAAGTATAAGTTTTTATATGAACTGGAAGAGTTGGTTCTTGAGGGTTATTTAAATAAGTTATATCTTTTTCTTCTATTGACTCTAAAACAGAAAAACTGTTTTCTTTTTTAATTGAAAAATCAGAAAAAAGTATTTCATCATCGATTTTAGAAATTTTTATTTGTTCATCTTTACTATTAATACTAGAAACATTTAAAGGAATGCTCATTAAAATTAATAGTGCGATAGAAAAAACTGAGATTAGACTGATTTTTTTTTGAATAATATATTTTCCCCCAATATTATTGTATATAATTGTTTAATATAGTAACTATATAAGTTTTATCGTACAAGTATAATCAAATGCGGTTGTTTAACTGAATTTATTTGTTTTTTTGTAATTTTCTATGAAAATATTAAATCAAATAATCCCTCTAAATAATCAAAATTTGAAAATATTTTTTGAATTAGATCGATATCAAATAACTTAGTTTTTGGCATTACTATATTTAATGGATCTGACCATTCACTCTGAGAACCATATTCATCTTCAGCTATTACAAATATTTGGTAATCACCTTGTTCAGTATATTTATGAGATGTTGTAACTAGCATACCTGAGTTTTTATAATCTGTCCATTCGTCAACATTTTTATCGCCGTTCCAATCCCAGCCGTAGCGAATTTTGTGTCCATCTGAGTCGTTACTCATTGTATTATAAGAATAAGACTTTTTTATCTTACCTTCATCTGGCCCATCTGGAGTCGCTGGTTTTTCTGGTGCTTCATTTAATACTTCAATAGTTAAAGGATTTGACCAACTGCTTTCAGAACCATATATATCAACTGCTTTAACTTTCAACTCAAAAGTTCCACCTTTATTCCATGTGTGATCTAGTGTTACAGATTCACCGGAATTATAAAAATCAGTCTGATCCTCTTTTCCATCACCCCAATCAAAAACATATCTAACAGGGTCTGAATCTGGATCAGTTGCACTTGTCGTATATGATGCAGTTTCTCCAATATCTATTAAGTTTTTGCCAGATGGCATAATTGGAGAATTAGGTGGATTTGTTGGAGCTTGATAGGTAGTTGATTTCAAATTCATTTCCAGACTATCTAAATTGTATCCAAATCCTAGATCCATAGAGTTATATTCTATTTTTGAAATACCGCCTGCTGCAGGTGAATAATAAATCACTTCATCATTTTGATTATTTCTAAGAATTTTCATGGAATAAAAATCTTGAATGCTTTGCCAACCTGTGCATGTAAAGATGTGTTCTTCAATAAAATTATACACCTCGACTTCTTCATTTAAAAGATTTACATCTAATTCTGAAACCATATAACTAGATGGTATAACCCAGCTGTCACCTTCACTAAATGGAAAATGTAGATAACTAAAATTTGTTTGATTAAAATCTTCATTGTAAAAAGAAACTTGCATATCTACATTAAAAGGAATATCAATTGCTTTGTCGATCTTACCATCTATTGATATATCCATATCAATAAAAGAAAGATCTGATTTTTTAATTGTCATATAACCTGTAAGCCTAGTATTTTTTAAGTTCCCAGATATAGTTAAAATATCTAGATCAACAGATCCGCCGCCTTTAAAATCTCCTCTTGGAACTTCTACATAGAGTTTATAACTATCAGATAAAACTTCAGTTACTTTTAATATAAAATTATCTATCGTGATATCAAAATCAACAGCATTTCCTTGATTACCTTCAGCATCAATTCTATAAGTCCATTTATCACCAACATTCCAAACCGGTAGTTCGATATTTGAACTCATATACAAATTTTTGACCTCGTTTTTCGTTTCAATAGATGAGTTTATATTTATACCACTGGAAGATATACTGACAATTAATAGCATGCCAATTAAAAAGCTTAAAGCTATTTTTATTTTCATTTTTATTATGCCTCCGCCTTAAAATAAAGGTGTTGTATTTAAGGAAGTGAAACTATATAAATATTTTTACAATAAACCAAGTAAATTGCAACAAATAATACAAATAAAGAAAAAAATAAAGAATTTTTTAGATATTTTACCTAAATGTTTTTCTTAAATATAGAAATTAAGAAGAGATTGCAGTATCGGAAACTTCTCAATCATTCTATTTAAGAATAGATCAATACCTGAGAAAAATGTTAAATCCCTAGAAGTACCTTCCTCCCAGTTTGTAACATGTACCCAGATTTCATGTATCCAAGTCTGACCAGATTCATCATAAACTTGCGCTCTAACCATGACGTTTACACCCTTTGTTTGAGAATCTTTTTCTTCAGATTCTTCTTCTCTATTAGCTAAAGAATTAAAGATAATACTTTTCTGTTTACTTTTCTGCTTTACATCACAGTACCATTCATATGGTGGGCTTGTATCAGCATATGGTAAGCCCTCTCTTTCACCAAACGGCTCAATATCAAACTCTACTTTAGACACACCAACATTATCACTTGGACTAGCTCGAACCCAAAAAGGAATTTCAACTTCTTCTTCATTTGCAGGCGTAGTTATTTCAACATATGGCCTATCTGAATCAATTTTTATTTCTCGAGTATTCTCAGGTTTTCTTTTATCTTCAATGTTTCCCGAGTTATCAACAGCCCAGAAATTAATAGTCCATTCACCATGCCAATTAGACTGCTGAGATACATCCAGCTGAAGACCGCTGTCTATATTATAAATCTGCGTTTCACCACCATTTAAGGTGTAATAGATAAATTTCACACCACTCCCTGTATCCTCTGGAAAATCCTGAGCTGTAAGCCAGAAGGTTACACTTTCGCTTATATACCAATCATTCAAACCCTTTACACCATCGACATTTTGAACAATTGTCTTAGGTGGCACTTCGTCTTTACCTACATATGATACACTCCACTCATCAAGAGTTGGAGAAGATGAAGGATTATTCCTATTCATAGTAGATCTAAGTCTAATACTCGGAGAAGAAACTCCTTCAAGACTTCCCCCGGGTGAAATATCTCTTTTAATAACATTCAAGGTATTTGCATTTAGAATATCAAATGTGATATCACCAGATTTAGTTGCATCAAAAACATTCCAGTTCTCCCAATTATCAGGACTAACTGGTACTGATGTAACTGTTGCTTCAAGGATAAGGCTTTTTTCTTCACCAAAACTATAATCTATATTTGAACCACTTGGTGTGTTAAAAGACCATACATTAGAATATACATCAGGCATATCCATTTCTTCATATGGAGGAGGATAGACTACTCTTTCATCCTCCCAAGCTACATATATTTTATCACCGCTAGATGCAACCGACGCCCAATCAGCAGGATCAGATTCTGAATCAGAAAGCTGCAGTACATAATCATTCATGTTGCCTTTTGTATCAACTAATTTACCCCATATATCTCCATTTCCATCATAAACTACAAAAAAAGATGATGACAGATGTGGAACAACTTGAGTTCTTTCATATGCGCCATTTGCAATTTTAAAAGTATTTATCTCAGTATTTCCCTTTTCATCAAGGATTTTACCCCAGATATGACCATACCAATCACCAGCACTTATATCATCCTCTTGCCAGGTTACAAGGAATTTTTCTTTTAACTCACAAAATGCAACACATGGAAAATTATAATCAGTGCCGCTAGTACCAGACGGACTTATTTTTTTAGCTGAACCAAGGGGATTACCGTTTGTATCAAAAAGCTGACCCCATATTTCAAAGGGACCATTCTCTGGATCAATTCCTTCTTCCCAAACAACCATATAATGATTATTAACATTATCAAAAGTAATCCATGGTTCACACTGACTATTTGGCCTACTAGATATTACTTTTTCACCGCCAATTGGACTTCCACTAGAAGAATAAAGTCTGCCATATATGTTATAATTACTAGTGCCTTCCCGGCCGTCTTCCCAAACAACAAAGAATCTGCCATTACTTTCATCGTAAGCAACACACGGGTCAGCCTGATTTCCTGAAGAAGTACAAATATCAAATCTACTTACACTAGTACCACTAACAACTGCTCCTTCAATGTCTCTACTTAATAGGTTACTAGGTGTGTTATAATGCTCAAATGCGACAAAAAACTTACCTGAACCATACGCAACCGATGGATTTTCATATCTATAAGGCGGGTTTTCCTCTTCAGTTATATCAAATCTAGTGCCACTTCTTTCTCCTTCTTCAGTGTAATAACATCCTCTGATCTGTTGTTGAAATACAAGAGGTGGAAAGATACTAGCTGGAGTACCTTCCTCCCACGTTACAAGGAATTTTCCATTACCAAAAGCTACATCTGGATCCCATGCACCCTCACTCTCCATATGATATGTAACCTTATGGTCATGGACGTAATGCTTCTCCCAACTTTCTTCATCAAATACAGACCAATAATCACTTAAATCATTTGCAGAGGGATTACCATAGAATAAATACATAGTATTTGTACCAGAATTAAGTGTTGGAACCTTCAGCCATACAATAGCATAAGGATCATTTGGTTGAGGATCTTTTTCTTCAATCCAATATGGAAGCCAATAATCTCCAGAACCCATTTTAAACCTTAGATCACCATAATCGTTTTTCATATCACTATCATAGTCAACAATTAATTTTATCGCACAATCCGTAAGACTTTCAGTACTATCAACTGTTACTTGTTTCATTCTAGTCCAAGATGGATTGGTCCACTGCGGATAATTTCCATACATCTTTACTTTTCCATTTTCAACAATATAATTCTCAGAAAGAGATTTATCTATTTTTTGAGCATTTGAAAAATCATCTTCCCAAGTGTAATAGTTATCATCCATTGACGAAACGTTTGAATTTTTAACATTAATTGCTTGAGAAAAAGAACTAATTGTAAAAGATAGAATTATAAAAAGAATTACTAGCTTTGTAAAATTATTACTAAACATTTTTCTTTTCATCTTTATATTCCTCCAAATCTATAACTCCCATACATCATACCAGTCTCCATTCAATAGAAGGTTTAAATCAAGAGCATCAGCACTGACCTCATAATCAAGCCATACATATGGTAAAATTCTTTGTCCTTTCCACCATTCAAGACTAAGATAAAAACCTAGATTTACACATTCAAAATCAACGCCGTAGTTATCATTATATGTAAAAATAAAATCAAGATTTTTGATAATTGAATCATCATTATATTGATTTATTTTAAAGTAACCAGGATCAATACTTCCAGTACCTGTACCAGAGCCTTGCTTAAAATCCCAACTCATATCAAACAATATATTTGATGAAATTGTAAGGCCGCCATCTAGATAAAAAACATTGCTATCTGGCGCAAAATCACTGAAATCAAGTGTAAGATCAGATAATTGGTCAACTTCTATATCAAAATATCCTGTTTTTCCTAGATTCCAGTTAAGGCTTAAATCAGCTGATTTACCTTGATAATCAAAACTTAACTCTACATCTTCAAGAGTATCAATCATTCCACTGAAACCAATATCGCTAATCTTTCCAGAGGAATCAAACTCCCAGTTAGCCTTAAAATTATCAGCATCAATATTTCCAATAGATAGGCTTAAATAGTCACCCTCTCCAGTGTTAACTGTTAAATCATTGCTAATCATTTTATTTGATGAATCAAGTCCAAAATACCCATCGTCCGAAATTTTAAAAGAAGTACTCAAATGTCCACTGTTGATTTGAAGTACATCAACAATTTCAAAGGAACCATACGTAATATCTAAAGCCATACTTGCTCCACCACTGCTGCTCCCATAAGCATGACCCTTTAAATGGTTCCAATAAAGTCCTGCCTCTCCAGTAGCTTGTGAAGGAACATTATTAATATCAAGGATAGGTGATTCATGATTCTTTAGATACACAGCAACTTTATCAAGGCTTGAACTAGCACTTTGACTTATTTTTCCAAAAATATAGTTACTAGGATTATTGAAATTACCCAAATCAATATGTAATTTTGCAACACCGCTAACTCTAGCACTTGGAACATCTTCAACTTCAATAAATATTTTTTCAGGATCATTTTCATTTTCACGAGGATAAAAAACCTTTATACCATCAAGATTTGAACTCATACTTAGATCAGCAAAGCCATTTGCTTCAGTTCTAGTGATACCTCCAGGACTATATAAAAAATCTAAATCCCAAGAGACATCAGCTCTAGTAGGAATGCCTGCAACCTTTACCTTTTCACTAAAACCAGGGGCATTTACAAGTATTCCAACATCAAATTTATGACTTGCTTTATAAGAAAATGCTCCACCTAATGGATCAAAATCAATTAAATCTATATCAAACATCAGCCATCTACCAGTTCTACCAAGGCTATCATCGATTTCATCAAAAACTAGTGAAACAGTCGCATCTTCGCCTGAGCCTTTTAAAATATTACTTGCAAAAGTTATTTTTGTATCACTAGAACGTCTGCTGTTTTGATCAAAATAATAGTATACTTGACCATTCACTGGTACAAATTTTGTAATAAGATAAACAGCTGGTTCAAATTCAACAGAAAATTCTATATCATATTGAAGTGAGTTTGATGACCCTTTATATGATTTAAAACCATAGAGCAGATCAATTTTATCTTGACCTGTTGCATCAGCAGGATCTGTTTTATGTTGAAAGATACTGGGATTAAAAAGCCTATCTTTAGCAAAAGCAAATCTTTTTTCTGTATAACGAGGTATATCTTCACCCTGAGGCGATCTATAACCTGCTCCAATAGTAAAATAATCACTATCTGATGCAGTAGTAACTATTTTGTCATCATTAATATTAAAAATATCTTTGATTTTTTCAAATAGTACATTAAAAATTCTATTTATACCATAATTATTATCATTAAATTTTGAAAAGAAATTATCATATATTTTGGAAAACAAATTTTTATCAAAAGTTTTTCCTTTTCCATTTTCTTTAACTAGACCCCAATTAACATGTAATTCAGACCATACTTCTAGTTCTCCATCAGAATCATCTAGGTATCCTCCACTTTCAAGTTGCCTAACTCTTACTCGAGTTTCTAATGATTTTTGTTCTAATCCATCTTGGTCTTTAATAATTGACCAATAGAATCCAATTATAACTTCTACGTCATCAGAAGAATCATCATCTAGATCAAACCTTAAAATTTTACCATATTCCGGATGTTTCAAAAACTGCTCCTTGAAATCATTTATTGAAATATCTACCTTCTTTAAGGTTTCTACACCATTATAGACTAATTTTACATACCATTCTAATATGTCATCTGATTGAGTTTTAACCCAAGGCAGGACTATTTTTTTATTATTTAGTTCATTATAAGGTTCAAAATTGTTATTACTAAAAGATTGAATACTTTGTATTGTATCTTTTGATTTTTCAAAAGTTGTTAATGAAGTTTTAGATAATTCTATATGAGATTCATCATTTGATCCATCCAAATTTTTAGAAACCGAAATACCAGCCCCTGTTATGCTAAAGCATAACATGCCTATAATAACTAAAATTATAACAAAATTCTTCATGCTAAAATTCACCTCTTCTTACCCAAATATTTTGTTCTATATTATATTTGTAACTAGTAGTATAAATTATTTATGTCACTTTTTAACGACAATAGATAAAAAATACGGCAATTATACAAAAAAAATGAATTAAACAAAAGTAAAAAAATAAGATTAAGATGGTTTGACAGCGTACCGAGAACTAATTGGTTTCAAACAGTGAAGTTTACCTCAGAAGAACTCCGAAGAGTTCAACCAAGGCTCTCCACCTAGCCAAAAAGTTCAAGCCCCCTCAAGGGGGTAATCTTCCCATAAGCTCTCGCATTATGGTTAAGAGGATTACGCAGGTAGACTTAACTTCCGGGTTCGGGAAGAGACCGGGTATTTCCCTACCGCTTTGGCCGTCAAACCATCATATGAATATGATTTGATTAATGCAAATACACAACCTGTCTAACGATTGAGCCAGATAAAGAGCGATTAGTAGCCACGTGCTAAACATATCGCCGAAGCTTTATGCGTACACACTGGCCCTATCAAACGGATCTTCTATCCGAGCCCATACGATGTCTCGTTTCAGGGCGGGCTTCATGCTTAGATGCTTTCAGCATTTATCCCTTACAGCGTGGCTGCCCAGCACTGCCTTGTCAGACAACTGGTAAACTAGTGGCTGCAGGCCCCTGTTCCTCTCGTACTAAAGGGCCTTTCCCCTCAGGCATCAACGCTTCTAGAAGTTAGCAACAAACCTG